>JBOFGM010000121.1:0-5953 GCA_051649105.1 Iodobacter sp.
TGCAGAAGCCATTAATTTATTACTGGAAGGCATCCGCGCCCGGGTTCGCCTGCATCCCGACGCAGAGATCACACTGGAAGCCAATCCCGGCACCTTTGAAAGCGAAAAATTTGCCGGTTACCGTGCGGCCGGCATCACCCGCTTATCTATAGGCATCCAAAGTTTTAATGCCAGCCATCTGCAAGCTCTTGGGCGGGTACATAACGATCAGGAAGCGCACCGGGCCATTGAAATTGCGCACCAGCATTTTGATAATTTCAACCTGGATATCATGTATGCCCTGCCCGGGCAAACACTGGCTCAGGCCATCCAGGATATTCAAACAGCCATTGCCTGCGAATCCACACACCTTTCTGCCTACCATCTGACGCTGGAGCCCAATACGCTGTTTCACCGTTATCCGCCGGCACTGCCGGATGAAGACAGCAGCGCCGATATGTCCGATGCTATTGAAGAGCAATTGGCTGCCGCCGGATTTGAGCACTATGAAACCAGTGCCTTTGCCAAACCTAAGCGCGAGGCTAAACACAACCTGAATTACTGGCAGTTTGGCGACTATCTGGGGATTGGTGCCGGTGCCCATGCCAAAATCAGCTTTCCGGATAAAATTATCCGGCAAATGCGCTTTAAACAGCCCACCGAATACTTACAAAAAATGGCCGCAGGTTCGGCAGTGCAAACAGAAGAGCAGATCACGCTGGAGCAACTGCCTTTTGAATTTATGCTGAATGCGCTGCGCCTGACCGGTGGTTTTGATCTGAACCTGTTTACCGAACGAACCGGCCTGCCGTTTACCCGGGTGATCGGACAAATTGAGCGGGCAGAGCAAGATGGTTTATTAGTCCGCGAGCTGAATCATGTCCGGCCCACCCTGCGCGGGCAGCGATTTTTAAATACCTTATTGGAACGTTTCCTACCCTGATCCGTACTTTTACCTACATAAAAGCCCGTAGCCTTTTTAGTGCTGCGGGCTTTTTTATTGGCCGCTCATTCCCGACAAACGGTAAGTGTTACCGTTCAAGTACAGAAAGCCCCCGTTTCTCGAATGCGTTAGCTAAATAATCAAATGCTGATTAATATTCCATACAGATGAGCATTTACCGATAAAGAAAAAATGACTAAAGCGACAGAGGTTGCCATGCAAGACCAACGCGGATTCTCCCTGATAGAAATGATGATTACGGTAGCCATTATTGGTATTTTGGCTTCTATTGCAGTGCCGCAATATAACGACTATGTCACCCGCAGCCGGCTGGTTGAAGCCCAAAGCAAACTCAGTGAGACCCGGGTGCGGCTGGAGCAGTACTTTGTAAATAACCGGACCTATTCCGGCTTTACCTGTGACCAGACAGCCGTTGGCAGCGAAAATTTCAGCATTACTTGCCCCACCCTGACGGCCAACACATTCACTATTACAGCCACAGGCACAAGCACAGGAAAAATGAATGGCTTTGCCTTTGGACTGAATGATTTGAATCAGCGCAGCTCTGCGATTACAGCAACGGGCTGGTCAAACCCATCGCCCAATAATTGCTGGGTCACCAGAAAACCTAATCTGTGCTAGGCGGAATAAACATGAAAACGCCACTGCCGCGGCTTAAAGGCTTCACCCTGATTGAAGTGCTGATGGTGCTTGTTATTTTTGGGGTTTTGGTGGCTCTGGCTATGCCAAGTTTCCAGGGCTGGGTGCGCAGCGCCAAATTACGCAGCTTTGCTGAATCTTTTCAAACCGGCATTCAAATTGCCCGGGCCGAAGCCATTAACCGCAATGCCTATGTAGAAATGGTGCTGACGAACGGCGCAGTGGGCAGTGATGCCGCCAGAAATGCCAATGCCGTGGTGGCATCCACCAGTGGCAATGCCTGGCTGGTGCGCGAATGCACCACTTGCGCCAATATCAGTACCGCGGCCACTGCCAACAGTACCTTTCCCTATATCGAAGGTAAAGTCCTGGCCGAAGGGGGCAGCAGCAATCCACCCGTGGTGAATGCCAATGCCTCACTTATACGTTTTGATGGCTTAGGCCGGGCCAATACCGCGCTGACTTTAGTGGTGGCAGATACGGCAGAAAAGGCCGCAGCAGCCGATTGTACCCAGGCCGGAACCGGCCCTGTCACCGATCCTGCCACCGTATGCGTGGTTATGGACAGAGGGGGCAGCCCGCGGATGTGCCTGCCGGATGCGCCAGCGACCCACCCCAGTTCTTGTGCCAGAAGCTAAGGAGGCCGTGATGAAAGCTCATTTATATACACAGCGCGGTTCCATGCTGCTGGAAGCCATGGTTGGGATCACTATTTTCTCCTTTGGTGTGCTATCTATCCTGGCGCTGCAAGGCAATGCCATGCGGCATGTTTCGACGTCCACATCCCGCACTTCTGCGATGCAACTGATCCAGCGTGTGGATGGCCTGATGCGAATTAACCCCACCAATCTGGGCAACTTTAGTATGACCACTTGTACCTCGGCATCGGCCACCTCAGAGGCAGGAATCTGGTCCAGAGCGGTCGCGGCACAACTGCCAGGAGCCACCTGCCGCATCGTCGTCGATAACGATACGGCCGCAGCAAGGACGATCCGCTGCTTTCGCCGGGCCACCGTCACGCTGACCTGGCCGGTTCGCCGGGGCGAGCTGACGGGAGCCAGTGGCATCTCTGACAGTAGTGGCCAATTAAATACAGCCACCAGCATTACAGATGTTCAAACGGTATGGGGCGATACCACTAACGGCACACAGTGCAATAACTAACGAGGCACGGCGATGCGCCAATCAAATGGTTTTGGCCTGGTGGAATTAATGGTCTCCGTGGTGGTGGCCTTGGTTTCTATGATTTCGATCTATCAGATTTTTGGTGTGAATGAGGCTTATCGCCGCAGCAGTATGGGCGGCTCTGGTGCGCAAATTAATGGTGGAGTTGCGGTGATGCAAATCCAAAAAGATGCTGAACGCTCAGGCATGGGCATCGGCGACGCAGGAGCGCTCAACTGCAATGTGGTTTCCAGAGCGTTGGCAGCCTTTCCCCTTCTGCCTGTGATCATTCAAAGTGCCGGCACCTCAGACAATATCACCCTGCTCTATGGCACCAGTACTCAAGGTGGCGGACAGGTCGCTCAGCTCAGCATCACGGAACACCTGAATACAGACAATCAGTTTGCCGATGTATCAGGCGGACAAAGCATTAACGTGGGCGATTTAGTGGTGGCCTGGCAGATACCTTCAGCCACTTCCCCCGCTATAAATTGCCCGCTGTTTCAGGTGACCTGTACCAATGCCACGCCCTGCGCTGGAACGCCTGTATCGACGGATGGGTTTAGTCTTGGCCATGCCAATAACACTTGGAACAGCACCGCACTCAATGCCCCCTTTCCTGCCGCCCTCAACAAAAACACCCGGCTCTATAACTTTGGCCAGCTGATCCGCCGCAGCTATTGCGTTTATCTGAGCGGCAACAGCAATAATTGCCCCGGAATTCCGGCTGGCACAAGCATGGCGCACGGCTCTTTGATCAGCCGTGATGCACTCGATGCGAATAATGCGGTCGATGGCTCATGGCAGACCGTTACCGAAAATGTGATTCAGCTAAAAGCAGAGTACGGGTTGGATACCAATGCGGATGGAAATAATAAAGCCAGTAATGTGGACACCTGGCAAAAGGCGGCACCAGCACAGTGGCCACAGGTGCTGGCACTACGCTTTGCCGTACTGGTCAGGGCCAGCAACCCGCAAAGACCCAACCGCGCTGGTACCTGCGTGAATGACTCCACCAATAACTATTCCGCAGCCACGCCGGCGGATGCCTTTACCAATACCTCAGCGGCCTATTATTTAGGCTGGTCTGGCGCCGATCCGCTGACACAACCCACCAATGCAGACTGGCAGTGTTATCGCTACAGCGTGCATGAAACGGTCGTGCCGCTGCGCAATCAAATACTATTAAACCAACCCGTTATCACCGGCATCTAAGGAGGGATCAGCATGTCTAAAACGCACAATCCTGCCCGGTCACAGCAACAGGGCTTGGTGCTGTTTATTTCTTTAATTGTGCTGGTGATTATGACGCTGGCGGCAATTGCCATGGTGAGATCGATTACCGCCAGCACTCAGGTGGCTAATAATCTGGCTCTGCGCCAGGGCACCACGGCTGCGGCCGATGTGGCACTGGAAAGTGCACGCCAGTGGCTGATTAACACATCGAACCTGTCACCCGCCACCCTGAATGCAGACTCTGCCGCCAATGGTTACAGTGCCACCAATACCGTCAGCCCGATCAGCCCGAACGATGCCACCCAATGGCGGGCTAACAGTAACTGGGTATGGGTTGCCAATAGCTGCACACCCAAACCATGTACCCCGGCCGCTATGGTTCAGGCCACCACGGCAGCAACGGTTGCTAATACCAGTGGCTTTAGTGCTGCCTATTTAATTCAGCGCAGCTGCAGCAACGGGGCGGCCCCCAGCATGGTCATTGATATCGCTGCGGCCTCAGGCAATCCATGTAATCTGGTTCAGGATATCGCCACCAAATCAAAGAAAGGCTCCACTTTTCGCGTTAACTACCTGATTACAGTCCGTATTCAGGGCCCCAAAAATACCGTCAGTTTTTATCAGACCTCTTTGTACTAAGCCGCTTTTATTAAGGACCAAGCATCATGAAATATCATCTTATTGCCTTGGGATGGCTGGGCCTTAGTGTCAGCACCTTTGCCGCACAAACGGCTACCCAACCGCTGTCCACGCTGACTGCCGGCGATGTAAAACCCAATATTATGTTTACCATTGATGATTCCGGCTCTATGGCGTGGAGTCATATGCCCGATACCGTAGCCAACTGGAGAGACAGAGTTGGCTATCACAATTCACTCTGTAATGGCGTGTACTACAACCCCAACACCCTTTATTTAGCGCCAAAAAACGCCGATGGCAGCGATATGCCCAATGCCAGCTATGCCGCGGCATGGTATGACGGCTACAACACCAATACTTCTGGCGGCCCAAGCAACACCAGAACTTATAATTTATCGAATAATTTTTTCGCCTTTGATAACCTCTCGGGCGGTGCCTGGGCTCCTCAACAAACTGCGTTTTACTGGACTTATAACTCTGCCGGTACCCCTTCTGATGCCCAGTGTAATGTCAGCCTGCCACAATCAACCGACACCTTGAACACTGGTTCATGGACGAAAACCAAGATCCCCAATGATGGCAGCGCCGCCTCGGCAGCGGCACGACAAAACTTTGCTAACTGGTTCAGCTATTACCGCACCCGTATTTTAATGATGAAATCCAGCGCCGGTCTGGCTTTTGCAGATATGGACAGCAGCTATCGGATTGGATTTTCCAGAATTGGCAGATTATCCGGCGGCAACTACAACAACTCCGGTTTTTTAAATATCAACAACTTTGACGGCACACAAAAAAACGCTTGGTATGACTTACTTTACAGTGTCAGCCCCGGAGGCGGAACGCCGCTTAAAAGAGCCTTAAGCGCCGTGGGTGAAATCTACCGGGGAGTAATTCCTGGCGGAGTGGTCGACCCTATTCAATATACCTGTCAGCAAAACTTTGAAATTCTGACCACCGATGGCTATTGGAATGCCAGCGGAGATGGCGTTTCGGTTGGAAATCAGGATGGCTCAGACACTCCAAGGCCAATGTTTGATGGAGCGAATCAGCAAAATAATCTGGCCGACGTCGCTATGAAGTATTTCAAAACTGATTTACGCCCGTCGATGACCAACAATGTCCCGGGCATCCCAGCCTTCCCCCTGCCAACCAGCGGCAACGAAGGCCGGCAGATGATGCGCACCTATACCCTTGGCTTAGGCATGGAAGGCACACTTAATTACACCGATGATTACGAAACCAATACCAATGCAACGATTAATGATTTTGTTGGTTTGAAAAATGGCACAAAAAATTGGCCGACGGTAATCGGCGATCAGCTCAGCACCATTG
>JBOFGM010000122.1:0-4930 GCA_051649105.1 Iodobacter sp.
CTTCCAGATAAGGGTTATATGCGACGGCCGGACGGCCGACACTTTTTCCGCCAATCACCGGCTGGTTGGGGGCCACCATTTGATAAGCAATCGACATTGCATAATGAGCGGCCGGGCCTTTTAACTTAGCCGGGCGGGATTGCGCCACCGCCAGGCTGCTGGGCAGTGGCGGACGGGCTGGATTGGGCGTCCAGAAATAGGTTTGCCAGGTCCATTCATCAATTTCGCGTGATGTGACATGCATCGCCATCAGTACCACGATATCGCCGGCCTCCAGCGCCTTATCCCGGGTCAGTACCTGAAACTGCGACAGATTCTCTGCCGTTACCGGATAGTAAATAAAATCACCTAAGCCATAAGTGTTGCCTGCTTTGGGCCCGGTTTTGCACTGGCTGTCGATGCCGCTGGATTGGGTCGCGCCGGCTTTGCGGATATCGATATATACACAGCCCGGCCAGTCGGATTCCGGAAAGCCATTTGCCTCTATGGCCGGGGTAACCGGCGGTGTCCCGGGCCAGGCGGGCATGGCGTAAACCGAGCCCTTGATTAAATTGGCCTTGCTGATGACCTTATAGGTGGGTTTGGTCGCAACGGCATCCACCGGAAAAGTCGGGATAGAGCGGATATCCCCCGTGCCGGCATTGTAAAAATTCTGCAGTGCGGTTAAAGAAAAGAGCTGATTGGCGGTGGCAAAGGCCTGGGCGGCCGGGCTGTAACCCATGCTGACATAGGTGCTGGTGTCCGGTTTGATACCCGTGCCGGCAACGGTTGCCTTGGATAAGGCGGGAGCTGCAGACAGGTTTTTGGCCTGATGAAAATGTTGCCGGGCCCGGTCGATCACAAAGGTGCGCATGAGCGGCGCTGCGTTTTCCGCGCCCGCAGCGGCTTTGGGCAGATCTCTGATTTCGGCAGGCGTCAGCCATGTCAGATAGACCGGCACATTAGTCAGCCCAAATTCATTTTCGCCGCTGGGGGCCGTCAGTGATGCCCAGATGCCCCAGCCATGCAGCTCCACTGAGCGGGTGTTTTTAACCGTGGGGGCATTAATCCAGTGCATCAGGGTCTGTTTCTTTTCCGGGAAGTGATAACCGGGAATCGCCGGATCAGGCAGAGGAACCGGGCGGGCTGCAGCCACACCGGAAAGGGCAAGTGCCATGATTAAGCAGGTAGTGCGATACTGACAAAGCATGAGAAATATCCTTTTGTCCTTTTGGAAAATAAACTATAGACGAAAGCTATTCTCATTACATTGGTTGCTTTTGTGTAAGAAATCTTTGTGGTTTTGTTATGCCTTTGGTATTATTTCTTTTTGTATTTTTACTTGTAAATTACAGGATATTAAATTATGAAAAGATTTCTACTGGTGGCAATTCTTGGTTTAGCAATGACGGGATGCGCTTCGACGTCGGGCAATAGCTCGGTATCTCAAACAAGCTCAGAAAGTTTAAAGCAGCAGATTGTTGAAGGAAAAACCACTGCCAAGGACGTTGAAGCGAAGTTTGGGAAGCCACAGACCGTTCAAAAAACGAAAAAAGGTGAAACCTGGATTTACCAGTACGGGAAAGCATCTTCTGATGCCTTGGGTTATGTGCCTGTTGTTGGCATGTTCATCGGTACTATTGAAGGAACTTCAAAAACGGTGACCATTGAGTTTGATAAAAAAGGTGTGGTCCGTGATGTTGAATTTACAGAAACAAAAGAGCAGTTGAAATCTGGGTTTGCGGGTTAAATTCAGAGTTGGTTTATATGTGAGCTATGTCATTATTCTTGTGGTCTGAAATAATTATTCATTTCACTGGATATGTGGGGTAGCAACACAATAAGCATGAACGCCATGAGTTATCAGGGAATTACTTTCGCTGATTTGCTCATGGCCGTTGATCCTGAAGAAATTGTGTCGTAAAAAAAGCCTGATCAAAAAATGATCAGGCTTGATGGGCGCAAAACGATACGCTGATTATTTAACGATTTTAATCAGGCTCACTTCAAGTTCTGAAGTGCCAAAACGGCTTTTATCATACTGGCCGGTTAATTCCACGATGGTGGTGGCATCCAGTGTCTGATTAGGCGGGAAATATTTATCCTTGATTTCAACAGGCATTTCACCGGTTGCATCGGCCAGGATATAGTTTTTGCCGCCGGTATGGCGCACGATTTTACCGGTTAAACGCACATATTGATCATCCACACCCTTGTCTGCTAATTGGCGGATGGTCATGGCCGGCACGGTGGAAGGGCCTTTATAGGCCGATGCAGCCGTTGCATTATCTGCGGAAGGGCCGCTGTAACCCTCAGCCAGAACAACCGTGGCGCTGGCAGAAAAAATGGCAATGGCAATCAGTTTGCTGGCGAAATTCATAAGACCCCTGTTCCCTTCAGATTAACGGCCTGTAAATACGGCCGGTCAGCATAAGGTGATAATGGCATATTTAAAATCAATATGAATAGATTCATCTTAGTTTGGAATCAGATAAAACACATTATTTTGCCGGATTAATATTTACTATTATGCTGCTGCCGTATTGCCGTGATTTGCACCGCCAGATTGCGGCAGGTGTTTATTTATTCAACTTTTTTGGAGTAAGCAGTGAAATCGCTGATATTTTTTATGCTGGGGCTGCTGATGCTGCCGGCCTGGTCACAAATGCCTGAGCAAAATCTGGAAGTGTATTCGTATATTGCCCCTGCGGCCCTGGCGGACTTAAAGCCGGGGTTGAGCAGGGAGCTGGAGCAGTATGCAGCGGCAGAATTAAAGCAACGCCGGATTATGCCGGTCAATAATAATGCGGTTTACGAAGGATCATCGGACGCGTTTCGTATTGATCTGCGAAAAAATAAGAAGCAACTGGTGCTGGAGCTTTCTGTGCGGCAGGGTGCATCGGTTAATAATATGCTGGAGCGCTGGAGCGCAAAGAAAGTATTCAATAAAGAGGAATACGGCCTGGCAGATCAGCATAGCTTATTTAGCGCAATACAGACTCTGCTGGATCAACTGCAGGGCAATTATAATTCACCGGCTTATTTGCACGGACATATGCTGATGGATTAAATGCGGGTTATTTAATCACCGCTGTTTTAGCGGCGGTGATTAAAGAGGGCAGGCTATAAACTGCCGCCGCGCCAGACAACATGGCCAATAATCTGCAATTCATGTTCTGGCGGCACGCTGATATCGGGATAGGCCGCTTTATTGGGATTATCTCCACGCAGCATAAAGACACCAAACTCTTTGGCAATCCGCCGGATCACAATTTCATCGCCCATTAAGATGGCATAAACCTCGCCAGAGCGGATTACTTGTTTGGTTTGATCCAGCAGCAGGGCGTCGCCATCGTTGGCCGTCGGGCTCATATTATTGCCGCGGATATAAATCACGCAGGCATTTTGCTCGTCCAGATTTTTGCCGTTTAACCAATCCCGTTTAAAGGCCAGTCCGCCCCGGATGGCTTCATCATGATGGGCAAAATGGTGGCTGCTGGCCGGCAGATATTGTGGAATCAGCAGATAATCTTCTTCACTGGCCGGGCGGGGAAATAAATCGGCCGGGGCATGGGCGCTGGTATGCATGGCCCCGCTGCCGCTGGCCATCCAGTCCGGGTTGACATTCAGTGCCAGCGCCACTTTCATTAATGTTTCGCCGCGCATCGATTTAACGGTGCCGGTACACCAGTTATTGACGGCCACAGCAGAAACCCCAATCTGCCGGGCTAAGCTGGATTGGTCGGTGGCGGCATCTTGCAGCGCCAGACGAATTCGGTCTTTTAATAGTTTCATAGCCGGGATTTTATCATTACTCATGGAAACTGGCTTTTGCATTCAGTCATGATATAAAACCAGCAATTCGGTGAAATCTGCTGATTCAGGGAATATCCACACAAAGTAAACTCTTTGGGTTTATCGATTGCGAGGATTGATCATATTCAAAACGCAAAATCCGGTTCCATTTCTGCGGCGAATGGCTGCCAAAAGACCATTGGCACTGGCGGCCGTTGCAGCTCCATTCTGCCGTATGGTCTGGCTGCCATGAATGACGGATAAAGCTGGCTATAAAATCACCCACGGTGGCATGACGAGTGCGGCCCTCTGGCGGCTCATCGCTGCCATTGAATTCACAGTGCTGCTCAGAAATGGAGCTGGCGGACAGCCGGATTAACGCCGCCATGGGTGCTGCTGGTGGTGCGGGTGTGGCTGCATCGGGTTTGCCGGCAAACCAGCCCAGGATAAGGCCCGCCGACAGGCTGAGCAGGGCGATAGCCACGGGTTTCATATTATCCGGGCACGCGGCTGGGCCGCCAGAAGGCGCTGCAATTGTTTCACCAGGCTGTGTCTTGCCTTATGAGATTTAAAAACAGCCGGGATATGCAGCAAAAACGATGCGCTGCGATATTGGGCGATATCCCGGTGCGAGGCCTGCAAATAGGCTTGCAGATCGCTGGCTGACTCCCGGTGAAAGGCCCAAAGCATTTGTTGCTTATAAAAAACCGCGTAATAAGCGTCGCCCGGCCATTGCAAGTGGTGGATAGCCCGGTAATGGCAGCTCTGGCAATACGCAGAGCCCCGGTTCAGCCATTGAGGGGTATGGGTATGCGCCCAGTCGCTGGCCGTATATCCTGCCGGCAAATCCCGGATGGCCAGGGCCGGGGTGCCATGCAGCCCGGCGTAATATAAAGCGCCATGCCAGTTTTGCCCGTCTGTACCTTGATACTGCTGGTATTCAAAGGGGGTGCTTTGCTTAAACCAGGCGATATCTGCCTTGAGATGAATCTTGCAGACTACGGCAAATTCAAATACCGCCCGTCCGGAGCAGCCCGGGCATTTGATATCGATGCGATGAGGGCGGGGGTTGAACTCATAGGGTTGGGTCATCGGGTGTTTTTACAGATCACAATTTTCGTCAGTTTAGCACCGGCGCGGGTCAAACGGCAGCGCC
>JBOFGM010000123.1:0-1711 GCA_051649105.1 Iodobacter sp.
GTCTTTTAGCATTTGTGCACCAATACCATAGGTGCGTAAATCCCACTTCTTGTTTTCTGTCAGGCCCAGTTCAGGTAAAGCCCGGGCCAGTAAATCATCCCCGGTTTCTGCGCGGTGCAATAGTACCATTACACCGCAGCCTGCCTTGGCAATCGCTTGAAGCGAGGATTTTACATCCCATGAATGGCCGGTTTGCCCCAGATCCATCCAGTCCATCACCGATAAAGGCTCGTGAACCCGCACCAGTGTTTCGGTGTCGGCAGACGGCGTACCCTTGATCAGCGCCAGATGACTGGCCGATGTGAGCTTGTCGCGGTAAACCGCCAGCTCAAAATCACCGGCAAAAGTTGTGATAGTGCGTCGTCCGGCACATTCCACCAGGGTTTCTGTGCGGCTGCGATAATGAATAAGGTCGGCGATAGTACCAATTTTTAGCTGATGCTGTTCAGCAAATACTAAAAGCTCCGGCAAACGGGCCATGGTGCCGTCATCATTCATGATCTCGCAGATCACGCTGGCAGGCGTCACACCGGCTAAAGCGGCCAGATCACAGCCCGCTTCCGTATGGCCGGCCCGCACCAGCACGCCGCCCGGTTGTGCCATAATCGGGAACACATGGCCTGGCTGCACGATATCACTGGCCTTGGCATCAAAGGCAATGGCTTTTTTAATGGTTAAGGCGCGGTCATGGGCCGAAATCCCGGTGGTCACCCCTTCTGCCGCTTCAATTGAGGCGGTAAAGTTGGTGCCAAAACTGGATGCATTGGCACGCACCATAGGCGAGAGATTCAGCAAAGCACTGCGTTCGGCATTAATCGTCAGGCAAATCAACCCGCGCCCGTATTTGGCCATAAAGTTAATGGCTTCGGGCGTTACAAAATCAGCTGCCAGAACTAAATCACCTTCATTTTCACGATCTTCTTCGTCAACCAGTACAACCATGCGTCCAGCGCGCATTTCTTCAATAATTTCCTGGACCGGGGAGATAGTGATGCTCATTAGATACCCTTCCACTGATAGCATTAACTTCAGATAATTGAATCTTGTATTGTCCGGCGGCTATAAGCAGCATAGCGTTGATTTAAGCGGCTGCCGGAGCACCTGACAAAATAAGCCCCCATTGTCCCAGATCGGGCGGGGATAGACCACAAATAAGCCACTTTTCCCACTTCTCACACCATTAATTACCCTGAAAGGTGTTTAATTCCAAACCAGAGGTCGCTGATTTCTTTATTTTGGCGGCGCTGTGGCTCATTATCGCCTCACCCTTATAAAAATCCGTCTGCAACGCAGCAGACTCACCCGCCGGAAAAACAATGATTGCATTCAGGGTTAAGCAATGGGCGGCCTGGGCCCCGGGGCTGGATAACCAGGCCGCCTGGCAAGCATGGCTGGCGGATCCCCTGTTTGATTTTCCTGATGACAGCCCGGTTTTAAGTGAAATGCCTGCCATGCTTCGCCGGCGCGCCGGTCGGCTTGGCAAAGTGGCGCTGCAAGCGGCTTATTGGGCGATGGAAAATAACGAGCCCTGCCCTTTGATTTTTGCCTCCCGCTATGGCGATATGAGCCAGGCGGTTGAGTTATTGTCTCAGCTGGATCGCGAAGCCCTGGTGTCCCCCGCCGCTTTTAGTATGTCGGTGCATAACGCGATCGGGGCCTTGTTTTCTATTGCGCGTAAAGACCCCGGTGCCTACACCGCGGTGGCTGCCGG
>JBOFGM010000124.1:0-2148 GCA_051649105.1 Iodobacter sp.
ACAGTTACACTTTTATGCAATTCACCCCTGCTGAGTCAGGTACAATGCTGCACCCATAAACACCCATAAAAGCCCTGCATGAATAGTCTGATCAATCGCCCCGCAGCCAAGTGGCTGGTACTTCTGTTACTGGCTGTGCTGTGGTTTGGCACCTTAGGCCATCGCAAGCTGATCACCCCCGATGAAGGGCGCTATGCCGAAATCGCGCGTGAAATGGTGGTCAGTGGCGACTGGAATACCCCGCGCCTCAATGGCATCAAATACTTTGAAAAGCCGGCACTGCAATACTGGGCGACCGCCGCCGGCTTTAAAATTTTGGGTGAATCTGATTTTTCTGCGCGCCTGTGGCCAGCTCTGACCGGCTTTTTTGGCCTGCTTGCCGTTTTCTTTACCAGCCGTAAATTATGGGGCGAAGCAACCGCCTGGCTTGCCGGAGGCATTCTGGCCAGCTGCACCTGGTGGATAGGAAACGGTCACTTTTTAACGCTGGATATGGGCGTCAGCTTTTTTCTGACAGTGAGTCTGTGTGGCTTTTTACTGGCACAAAGAGATGGGGCCAGTGCCAGAGAAAACCGTAACGGCATGTTGCTGGCCTGGGCGGCCATTGGTTGTGCCGTGTTATCCAAAGGGCTGATCGGTCTTGTTCTGCCTGGCATTGCCATTGTGGCTTATTCCATCATTGCCCGGGATGCACGGCTATGGCTGAAACTGCATTTATTTAAGGGACTGGCGCTGGCGCTGCTGATTACAGCACCCTGGTTTGTTTCGGTTTCTAAAGCCAATCCTGAATTCGCGCAATTCTTCTTTATTCATGAGCATTTCGAGCGTTTTTTAAGCACCGAACACCGCCGCGAAGGCCCGCTCTGGTATTTCTTCCCGATTCTGATTGTCGGATTACTGCCGTGGACCAGCCTGTTGCCGCAAGCGCTGAAAAAAGGCTGGCAGGATGAAGGTCACTTTAAAACCAACCGGTTTATTTTGATCTGGTCGGTGTTTATTTTTGCTTTTTTCTCCAAATCCGGCTCTAAGCTGCCGTCTTATATTTTGCCAATTTTCCCGGCTCTGGCCATGCTGATGGCGCAGACGCTGATGAATATCAGCAGCAAAGCCCTGCGCTGGCACTTATTGTGGATTGCCGTTCCGGGGCTGGTGATGATGGGTGCTTATCCCTTTGTCAGTGAGATGAGCAGCGAACGTACACCGCAAATTTATAATGCTGCCTATGCCCTCTGGCTGGTGGCCGCTGGTGCAACTTTAACGGCCGGCGCTGTGGGTGGATTTATTCTGGCCAATAAGGGCAAAAAAGAGGCCGCGATTGCCACCATGACTCTGGCGGGCTTAATTGGCGGACAACTGCCGATGATCGGCCATGAGTCTTATGCCTATACCAACTCCAGCTATCACATAGTACAGGCCATCAAGCCACTGCTGACGCCAGAAAGCACACTGTATTCCATTCGCTATTACGATCAGTCGCTGCCGTTTTATCTGAAACAAAAACTGCAGTTTGTTGAATATATTGATGAATTTGCAATGGGCCAGAAATCAGAACCCGATAAACGCATTTCCCTGGATGATTTTATCCGCCGCTGGGATACGGATATTCATCCGGTTGCCTTTTTAGAAAACGATACTTTTAAAGAATTACAAACACGCGGATTAAAAATGAAAGTGATAGCTATTGATGCCCGTCGCCGGGTAATTGCAAAACCATGAAAACACTTGAATTCGGTTTGATTTTATTTGGTGTTTTACTGAATGCCGCCGCTCAGTTATTACTAAAAGCCGGCGCCCGCACCATCGGGCATTTTGAATTTTCCGCCGGCAATGCCTGGCCCATCGGCTTAAAGCTGGCCAGCAACCCACATATTATTGGCGGCCTGTCCTGCTATGTGATCAGTGTGGTGGTCTGGATTATGGCGCTGTCCCGGGTAGAGGTCAGTATTGCCTACCCCATGCTCTCAATTGGCTATGTGGTTAATGCCGGCCTTGCCTGGTGGTTGTTTGGCGAAGCCGTCACCCCGATGCGGCTGCTGGGCATTGCCATTATTATGATTGGCGTCTTTCTGGTGGCAAAAAGCTGATGTGGCAACGCCATCTTCGGCGCACCGGCTGGGCCTATGTGGCCTTTATCTGGGTGATGTCCTT
>JBOFGM010000125.1:0-4668 GCA_051649105.1 Iodobacter sp.
AATTTCTCCGGCTGCAATTTTACAAAAAAGACAATCGCTCATGTTACTGCTCCTTGCGGGAGTTTTTTTCTTCAATCCCGGAAATTCCTTCCCGGCGGGCCAGCTCTGCCAGGACATCTTCAAAGCTTAAGCCTTCATGAGCAAGCAGCACCAGAGTGTGAAACCAAAGATCCGCTACTTCCCGGACAATATGCAGCTTATCGCCGTCTTTGGCCGCCATAATGGTTTCTACGGCTTCTTCACCCACCTTTTTTAAGATGGCATCCTGGCCTTTATGAAACAGCTTGGCGACGTAAGAGGTGCTTGGATCAGCATCCCGGCGGCCTGCCAGTGTGGTTGATAAACGTTCTAGAATGTCTGCGGAAACCATAGGTCATCATCCTGATGCAATTCAGAGGTCGATTATATTGCTATTAGATTGCAAGTATGTGGCGATTATCAAGAAAACTTGTGGGTAGTTTGTTAGCCATCGCTCAAACCGGGCAGTGATTCAGCCGGAAACCAGATGGCCTGCTGTACCCGGCATAATTTGCGGTTTAAGGGTGGCTTTTGGCGGCTTCACCATAAATAGCGGCAGGATCTTTAATCACATCCTCCGTGACTACCCATTCGCCGTCAATTAAGGTTCTGAAAAAACAGCTCTGGCGGCCGGTATGGCAGGCGATCCCGCCCACTTGTTCTATCTGATAAATCAGTACATCACCATCGCAATCAAACTGGATGGCAGATACTTTTTGAAAATGACCGGATTCCTCGCCCTTATGCCAGAGTTTTTTTCTGGAGCGGGTCCAGTAATGCGCCGTATGTTTTTCTGCGGTCAGCGCCACGGCTTCCCGGTTGGCATAGGCAAACATTAAAATCCGGCCGCTGTCCTGATCCTGAGCAATCACCGGAACCAGGCCTTTTTCATCCCAGACAATCTGATTCAGCCAGCTCATAAACGCACCTCAATCCCGGCGGCCCGCATGGCTTCTTTGGCCTGACGCACGGTGTATTCGCCAAAGTGAAAAATACTGGCGGCCAATACCGCATCGGCATGACCCTGGGTAACGCCATCCACCAGATGCTGCAAATTGCCCACGCCGCCCGAGGCGATCACGGGAATATCCACGGCATCGCTGACGGCCCGGGTGAGGGGAAGATTAAAGCCAATTTTGGTGCCATCCCGGTCCATGCTGGTGAGTAAAATTTCACCGGCACCCAGCATCTGCATCCGGGTGGCCCATTCAATGGCATCCAGCCCGGTGGCGGTTCTGCCGCCATGGGTAAACACTTCCCAGCGCAAAGGCTCTCCCGGATGGCTGA
Source organism: Iodobacter sp. (assembly GCA_051649105.1). Taxonomy (GTDB): domain Bacteria; phylum Pseudomonadota; class Gammaproteobacteria; order Burkholderiales; family Chitinibacteraceae; genus Iodobacter. The sequence goes on from JBOFGM010000125.1 coordinate 1,306, forward strand.
CTTGTTTGGCGTCAATGGCCACCACAATGGCCTGACTGCCAAAACGGTCGGTGGCTTCTTTAACCAGCTGAGGATTGGTCACTGCGGTGGTATTGATGCTGACTTTATCGGCGCCGGCATTAAGCAGCCGGCGGATATCATCAACGGCCCGGATGCCGCCGCCAACCGTCAGCGGGATGAAAACCTGTGCGGCCACTTCTTCAATCACATGCAAAATAATATCGCGCTGATCGGAAGAGGCGGTGATATCTAAAAAGGTGAGCTCGTCTGCACCCTGGTCATCATATTTTTTGGCGATTTCAACCGGGTCGCCTGCATCACGCAGGCCCACAAAGTTGATTCCTTTTACAACACGGCCGGCAGTGACATCAAGACAAGGAATAATACGTTTGGCGAGGGGCATAAGGTTTTCCGAAGAGGGCGCTATTCAAATTGCCGGCTTAGCCAGAGCGCCCATAATTTTTGTGCCGTATCGGCATATTGACCAAGGGCGCCGGCAAATTCAGGGCTGAACCATTGGGTAAAGACATTGAATAACAGTTCCTGGACATCCTGTTGAGAATGGCACTGCGGCAGTATCCGTAAAATACTGCCCGCTTCAGGTGCATAGCCTGCTGGTTCGGAAACCAGGCGGATCATCATGGGGTCACAGTCAAACAGCAGCTGGCAAACTGTTTCAAACAGCAGCGGATCCTGCTCACGAAAGTAGTCACCAATTTTTCGCTCGCCCTGCGCCCACTCATACCAATCCGGTTGTGACATGAGCTTCCCCAAGGCGGCAAATGGATAAGAAAAACGGAGCAGAACGCCACCGTTTTTCTGCCCTGTTTAGTTTGACAATTCGTCAGCCAGTTCTTGTGCGGCTTTAAAGTCGATCGTGCCTTCGTAAATAGCACGGCCGGTAATCACGCCTTCAATGCCTTCGGCTTCCACTTCGGCCAGTTTTCTGACGTCGTCCAGATTAGTCAGCCCACCCGAAGCGATCACCGGAATGGTCAGCGCTTGAGCCAGTTTAACGGTGGCTTCGATATTGACGCCGGATAACATGCCGTCACGACCGATATCAGTATAGATCACACTTTCCACGCCATAGCCTTCGAAGCGCTTTGCCAGATCAATCACATTTAAATCTGTGATTTTGGCCCAGCCATCGGTGGCCACAAAGCCGTCTTTGGCATCCAGCCCAACAATAATCTGGCCGGGGAAGGCATCGCAGGCTTCATGCAGAAAGCCTGGCTGTTTGATGGCCGCGGTTCCGATAATCACATAATCAATACCGGCATCCAGATACATTTCAATGGTTTCCAGGCTGCGAATACCGCCGCCCAGCTGGACAGGCACGTCCCCATTGACCGCTTTCAGAATGCTTTTAACCGCAGCCAGGTTTTTTGGCTTACCGGCAAAGGCACCGTTGAGATCCACAAGGTGCATACGGCGCGCGCCCTGATCCAGCCAATGGCTGACAAAGCTGGCCGGGTCGTCAGAAAACACAGTGGCGTCGTCCATTTCGCCTTGGCGCAGGCGAACACATTGGCCGTCTTTTAAGTCGATTGCAGGGATGATTAGCATGATGGAGTCTGGTTTTGTTTTGTGTGTGAAAAAAAGTGTTTTGTTACTTGAGCTAAATGATTACAAACCAGCATAGAGTTAAACAACAGTGCTGGTTTAAAGAATGATTGCTGGCAATGCAGACGGTGATTAAGCTGAAAATGCCGGTCGAAAGGAAGCTGAAGTGTTTCATCGCAGCCTTTCCAAATCGATTTCCAAAGCACTTTCATGCGATCGCCTTTCAGGTATTGCCATTCCAGGAAACAAAATTCTTTAGCAAGCTCAGGCCTGCATGATGGCTTTTTTCTGGGTGACACTGGATAGCAAAGATATTATCCCTTGCTACCGCCGCTGCAAAGCGATAAGGATAAGCACTTTCCAGTACGGCAATGTTTTCTTCCGGCTGAAAATGGTAGCTGTGCACAAAATAAAAGCGCTCACCGTCGGGAATGCCGGCCCACAGCGGATGATCATGCACCTTAAACATTTCATTCCAGCCCATATGCGGCACTTTTAATTTCTGCCCGGTGGAATCAAACATTTTGGGAAAGCGAACGACATTGCCTTTAAACACGCCCAGGCCCGCCGTATTGCCTTCTTCGCTGTGCTCAAACAACAGCTGTGCGCCGACGCAAATCCCTAAAAAGGGCTTTTGCTGTGCGGCTTCCAGCACGGCTTGTTTTAAGCCGCGGGCTTCCAGCTCTTTCATACAATCGGGCATGGCACCCTGACCGGGGAAAACCACCTTATCGGCGGCTGCAATCACGGCCGGATCGGCGCTCAGCACAATTGCAGCATGATCACCGGCAACATGTTCCAAAGCTTTGGTAACGGAGCGTAAATTGCCCATTCCATAATCGACAACTGCAATTTTCATAGTTCAGCGTTTATTCAGCGTTTGATCGGGGCGGTAAGCCGGACCATGGGTTGATATCAGTCTGATACTGACACAGTTGCACAGGGCTGCGACTTTTTTCTGTGTCAGTTTGCCCTTACAGGATCAGCCAACCAGCGTGCCCTTGGTGGATGGAGTGATGCCTGCCATCCGCTCATCCGGCTCAACGGCCATTCGCAGGGCGCGGCCAAGGGCTTTAAACACCGTTTCGGCCTGATGGTGAGCATTTTTGCCTTTCAGATTATCAATATGCAGGCTGATCGCCGCGTGATTGATAAAGCCGCGGAAAAACTCACCAAACAGATCAACGTCAAAGCCACCGATCATGGCGCGGGTGTATTCAACGTTGTATTCCAGACAGGGGCGGCCGGATAAATCGACCACGACGCGGCTGAGTGCCTCATCCAGCGGAACATAACTATGGCCATAACGGCGAATGCCTTTTTTGTCGCCCACGGCCTGAGCAAAGGCTTGCCCCAGCGTAATTCCCACATCTTCCACTGTGTGGTGAGCATCAATATGCAAATCGCCCACGGCTTTGATTTCAATATCAAATAAGCCATGCCGGGCCACCTGATCCAGCATATGTTCAAAAAAGGGTACGCCGGTATCAAATTTGGAGATCCCGGTGCCATCCAGGTTCAGCGTAACGGTAATCTGGGTTTCCAGCGTATTACGGCTAACAGTAATCTGACGCATATCTAGTTCCGAAGTGTGCTCCGGATTGATTGTCTACGAGATCGTCCCTGCCGTGAAGCCTTCAATGCTTTCTTAACGCGGCAGCGAGGCCTTTTGGGGCCCATAAAATCACTTCCTGGCGATCTTCGATGGCGTTTTCCGGCCGTGGGTACGGTTAACCATTGGGGTTAAAGCCTTCAGTCCCGGCCGGGTCGGGCCCGCCGGCATACAAATTGTGATCC
>JBOFGM010000126.1:0-2078 GCA_051649105.1 Iodobacter sp.
AAACAAAGCCTGATCACCGTACAGGTTAAAGGAAAGGGCGACAGCAAATCAAAAGCTTTTGCTGATGCCCTGGCCTGTGTACAGCGTGCCGTTATGAATAAAACCGGGGATATCTTATTGCGGATTGAGCCGCAGGATATTGTTGTTATTCAAGCTGAAGAAATATGTATTCATGAAAAATTTTTATTCTTTTTTATGCCAAAAGAAAGAAAACTGTATTCATTGACGCTGGATATCACAGTGCAAATTACATCAATTGATACAGAAAAAATTCAGTTTACAGTCCGGCAAGGTTAATTCTGGAGCTCCAATGCTGATCATTATTTTATTTAAATCGCTGATTATTGGCGCTCTGGTGGGTGTCGCCATCGGGGCCGGCGCTGCACGCATGTTCCATGCTCCGACGATTCAGGGCATGGGTGCATTTCGCACGCTGGGCGAGCTTAATTCCTGCGAAGGAGATCCTGCCTCGCATTTCTCCTTTGGTCTGGGGTTCTTCTTTAATGCATGGGCTTCATCTGTCGCGGCAGGTGCCTTTACTCAGGATATTGATCACCGGGTGATTCCACACTGGGGCGCGGCAGCACTGATGGCCAGAAACCGCAATCTGGCCGAAACCCTGCATAACCCTAAAAAAATGGCCATGGCCTGTGGCCTGATCGGCATGCTGACGGTGGCCTTTTTTAATACCACCGCCTCCGCCGTCCCGGCCTCACTGCAGATTACGGCCGTCAAGGTACTGGTGCCTGCCGCCAGCCTGCTGGTCAACACCGTGATGCCGGTTATTTTCTGGCTGGCTGCAATTGAAGCGGGTAAACGTTCAGGCTTTTGGGCCACGATTTTTGGCGGACTGGCTCAGCTGATTATGGGTAATGCCGTACCAGGACTGGTGCTGGGGATTTTAATTGGCAAGGGTGTTGAAGAAGGCGGCTGGACGCATGTCACCAAAGTCATGATGTTCTCCATCATTCTGCTGTTTAGTCTGAGCGCCTTTTTCCGCGGCTTTGATATGCAAATGCTGCAAGCCTTTAAGTTAGATGTGCCGCTCTGGCTTGGGCATGTTCATAACGTAATCAGCGGTAAATAACCCCCAAGGAGCTGACAGTGGATACGATAAAACAAGATTTCTGGTCTGCAGAATGGTCCTTCCCGATTTTGGTCGGCCTGCTTTCTTCCGGCGTTTTTGCCGGTACGCATATGTACTTTGTCTATGGCATCGGTGCCTTTAACGAAGTGGCCTTTGTATCGATGCTGCGAGCCGGCATGGAAACCGGCATCTACGGTGCCGTAGCCGCATTTGGTGCCAGCTTTTTGTTTGCCCGCATTATCGAGGGCTCCCTGGTTGGTATTTTAGATATTGGCGGTGCCATTATGACCGGCGTGGGCCTTGGCCTGCCGGCCATGTTTCTGGGGGCCGGCTGGACCTTTCCGGTAGAAAACTTTGCCGCAGCGCTGGCCACCGGCCTGTTAGCAGGGCTGATTATTGGCTGGATTATTATCCTGGCCCGCAAATTCACCATTAATCAGAGCAATTCCACCTTTGGTGCCGACGTGATGATGGGTGCCGGTAATTCATCCGGACGCTTTCTGGGCCCGCTGATTATTCTTTCCGCAATGGCCGCATCTATCCCGATTGGCATTGGCTCATTGCTGGGTGCGCTGGCCTTTTATCAGTGGGGTAAGCCGATTACCGGCGGGGCGATCCTTGGAGCCATGCTGTTTGGTGCGCTTTTTCCTGTCGCAATTGCCTGACACGCCAGGACAGCCCTTCACCGGAGCATAACCATGTATGACTTACTGATAAAAAATGCCCTGCTCAGCAATGGCAGCCTGAGTGATATTGCCATTGAAAACGGCAAAATCGCGGCCCTGGGCCAGATTCATGAAACAGCGGCCAGAGTGGTGGATTTAGCCGGCCGCTACCGGGCCAGTGCCGGCTGGATCGACAGCCATGTGCATTGCTACCCTGCGTCCCCCATCTATTTTGATGAGCCAGACCGGGTGGGCATTGACGCCGGGGTGACCACGGTGGTCGATGCCGGCAGCACCGGAGCGGATGATATTGATGATTTTGACCG
>JBOFGM010000127.1:0-16937 GCA_051649105.1 Iodobacter sp.
GACCCAAGCGGTATTCCGGGCAAGAGCCGGTTGCAAGTGGCTAAAGAAGCCATTACCAAACTGATTGATGATTATGATGTGTTGGGTGATGTGAAGGTGATGCTGGTTACTTTCAGCAGCAACGCGAGCCTTGAGCAAACGGCAGGCCAGACCTGGATGTCGGTATCCGATGCCAAGGCCTTGCTGGCGGGCCTGGTGGCCAATGGTGGTACCAATTACGATGCGGCGGTCGGTCAGGCTATAGCGCATTTTGACGACGTGGGTAAAATCTCCGGCGGGCAAAATGTGGGCTACTTCTTCTCGGATGGTGCACCTGGCCCGGGTCTGGGTTTAGATACGACAGAAACAAAAACCTGGACTGATTTCCTGGATGCCCATGAGATTAACTCTTTGGCTCTTGGGCTGGGGACGGGGGTGACGGCAACGAATCTGAATCCGCTGGCTTACAATGGCGTGGGTACGGGAACAGAAAGCAATGCCATCATTGTGACCGACTTATCCCAGCTGCCGCCGATTTTGCGGGATACGGTTGTGGTGCCAAATTCTGGTGATTTAGTCGGTGGTGTGGTGGGTGTGTCGTCGGGTTTTGGTGCCGACGGCGGGCATATGAATGATATTACCGTGGACGGGGTGAAATACACCTTTGATGTGGCACACAATTCGATTGTGACCACGGCCGCTGCCGGCACGTATATCTTTGATGCCGTAACCCATCAATTAAAGGTCAATACCGTTTTGGGCGGGCAATTTGCGATTGATATGGATGATGGCAAATATGCCTATACCCCGCCGGTGACTCAGGTGGCGGGTAAAACAGAAACAATTGGCTTTACCTTAATTGATAATGATGGGGATCTGGATACTTCCAACAGCCATCTCACCATTAATGTATTGCCACCGGCTCAGGGTAATACACTGCAATTAACGGCTTCGTCGGCTGCTATTGCAGATACGGCACGCGGTTTGCATGGTGAATTCTTTGGTTATAACAATGACCCGGATAAGACCACCGGCACTACTTATAACGTACAAAGCCAGGATAATACCGTGGGTAATCTCAGCAGTATCAGTGGGATTACTTCGGTGATTAATGGCCGCCAGGGCAGCAATATTGTGGGTACACAAATTGAGGCCAGCGCTTCTGCCAGTGATGCCACTTTTATTGCCGACAGTATTAAATATGGCGTATCTCCTTTGGTTACCGGCAATCTGGGTACCAATACGGCAGTGACTGCCGGCTCGGCCATTACGGCGGGCAATTTATATAACTTCCTTGGCGGTAATACCGCAGGGGCTGATACGGCCGAGCTTGCGGCAACCAGCACTTTTGGCAATACCACCGATTCAATTATGCGGATGGTGGGCGGGGCTTATTTTGCCGCCGGTACTTATGATATTCGGGTCTGGGCCGATGATGGCTTCAGAATTGCGGTGGATGGCCAGTCGGTCTTTGAATTTAATGCTAATCAGGCTCCTACTACCCGGGTACAGACCGGCGTGGTGATTGGCGAAGGGATGCATAACCTGGAACTGTTGTATTGGGAGCAGGGGGGGAACGCAGCCTTAAAAGTTGAATTCAAATTATCCGGGGCGGCAGACAGCACTTATGTCACGCTGGGTATTGAAGATATGGCCTTGTTCCATGGCACGCAAACGCCGGTACTGACCGATCTGCAGGATATTATCGAAGATCCGTCCAATAACGGCCATTATCTGGTCAGAACCGGTCAGGAAGTAACTGGCTCTGGTCTGGCGGATACCATTACCGGTTCGGCCGGCCGCGATATTATCCATGGCGGTGCGGGTGCCGATACCATTCATGGTGGAGCCGGTGCGGATACGATTTATGGCGGGGCAGGCAGTGATACCTTAACTGGCGGTCTGGGGGCAGATACCTTCCGCTGGTCTCTGGCTGATAAAGGCTCGGTGGGTATTCCTGATGTGGATAAAATCACGGACTTCAGCTCGCCAGCTTACAGCGCGGGCGGTGACCGGCTGGATCTGAAAGATTTGCTGCAGGGAGAGAACCATACTCTGGCAAGCGGCAATCTGACGCAATTCTTGCATTTTGAAAAGTCAGGTGCCGATACGGTGCTGCATATCAGCAGTACAGGTCATTATTCAGGGCCCTTTAGTGCCAGTGCGGATGATCAGCGGATTATTCTGGCAGGGATTGATTTAACCAGTAATGGCAGTCTGGCAGATTCGGCAATCATTCAGGATTTACTGAATAAAGGCAAATTGATTACCGATTAAGCTGTTTCCGGATAAAAAAACGGCCAGTTTAAAACTGGCCGTTTTTTTAAAGTGATTTTAATCAGCAGGTTTGCTGGCCACCGGGCCACTCAGCCCATCTATACCCAGTTTTTTCAGCACTTCCCATTCACTCTTCGTTTGTACCCGTTCGGCAATGGTCATCATATCGTGGCCGGATGCAATGCCGGTAATGGCTTTAACCAGATTCTGATTGCCAGGATGCTGATCAATGGCCTGGATAAAGCTGCCATCAATTTTCAGATAATCCAGCTGCAATTCATACAGCTGAGGAATACTGCCAAAGTGGCGGCCAAAGTGTTTAATCCCTACTTTGCAGCCTAATGGACGTACTTTCTGGGCAAACAGAGCCAGGGCGGTAATTTCATCACGAAAGCCAAATTCATTGACTTCAAACCACAGACGGCTGGTGGCATGTTTATATTGCTGCAAAATCTCCAGCAATTGTTCAATAAATTGCCCGTCGGCAATGGATTTAGCTTCCAGATTAATAGCCAGCTGAGCCTCATGCATTTTCAGCTCTGCACAGGCCAGCCGGACCGATTCCAGATCTAAAGTCTGGCTTAGCCCCAGCCGGCTGATAAAGGGCATAAAGGTGCCGGCGGTGATCAGCTCTTTGGTTTCCGGATGGCGTAGACGCAGCAGTAATTCACGGTGTAATGGCTGACCATCCACCAAAATGGCAGGAAAAGACGCCAGCTCAAAACAATGATGTTTAAACGCGGTTTGCAGCAGCTGGTTCCAATCCTGCGCCGGCAATGCATGCTGGGCATTGCTGCTGCTGACCTGGCCCGTGCCGTTGGCCCCGCTGGTTTCTGCTTGCGCCAGTGCCTGATCGGTGCCGGCCAGCAGCTGGCTGATGCTGTCACTATGCCGGTAGCCGGCAATGCCGATGGCGGCTAAATCATCTGCATCGGTCAGCTCATGGTGGCGTAATTCAGCCAGGCCCTGATGCAGCTCTTTTGCCAGCTCCAGAGCCTGCGGCAGGTCCAGACCGGGAGCCAGCAAGGCAAAATCTGCGCCATTTAAACGGGCCACCAGACGGTCGGGTTCATGCCCGGTCAGCGAGGCTAACTGGCCCGCGGCCATTTGCAAAAACTGGTCGGCCCGCTCCCGCCCCAGGCGACGGTTAAGCCCGGCCAGATCATTCAGACGCATAATCAGCAAAATCCCGCTGGGAGCCGCTTCATCATCTTCCAGTGTCTGGGATAAGCGTCCCATAAAAAAACCACGGTTGGGCAGCTGGGTCAGCGGATCACGGTTGGCCTCGCTGCGCAGCGCTTCAATGCGGGCTGCCTGTTCGGAAAACATGGTTTTTACCCGGCTGACCATGGTGTTCATGGCGGTGACCACGCTTTTTAACTCCCGGTAGCGTGGCTCAGGAATAGTAATAAAGCGCCTTTCGCTGATGGCTTCGGCCTGTTCCACCATCTGGGTAATCGGGCGTTTAACCCAGTTCAGTAATAATTGCAGGCCCATACCGCAAATCAGCCCGGCACCAATAATCCAGAAGAACAGCCGCAGTGCTCCATCCCACAGGGCCTGATAGGCAAAGCGGGAATGAGCAATCACCGTAATGGTGCCCGCTTGTTTCCAGCCGTCGCTGACTTGTGCTTTACCAAGCCCAATTTGCAGAGGAAAGGTTTTAACAAACCAGACGGGTACGCCGTCCGCTTTATCATTATTGGTGCGCTCAACCAGCGTCTTGCCCTGGTTATCGCTAAAGCGGATCAGCTCAAAGTGGCCGGTATCAAAGAGGGCTGCCACATTCAGCTCAATGGTGGCCGCATCTTTACTTTGCTGAGACATAGAAAGTGCCAGCGAAGAGGCATTGTCGTTGCTTTGGGTGAAAAGCTGTTGCTCCAGATAGCCGCGGGCAGTGTAAACACTCACCACAAAGCTGCCGGCAAAGGCGACCAGAGTAGCCAGAATAATCATCATCCAAAGCTGGCGAAAAAGAGACATGGTATTTCCTTGGTGGAACCGGGCATTTATTCATATGCAATGCCACATTGAATCAAACAGGTTCAGATGTTCAACATAATATGGGCGTCACGATTGATGCTTATTCTGCTTCATAGCCTTCCGCTTTCATTTTGGAGATCAGATCTTTCCAGCGGGACAATTTATCGACGGGTCCCGTGGCCTGTGCGGCAATTCCGGCAAAGATCCCTTCACTATTAAAGCTAAATACCGGGGTTAAATCCGGCCGGCGTGAAGCGGGGCGGATATCATTTAACAAATTATCAAGAACCAAAGGTTCTGCATCGGCCGTTGCGTAATAGGTCAGAACCATATGGGCCTGACTGATATTACTGGAAGCACCGCCAATTTTCGCTTTAACATAAGTCAGCCTGAGTTTTTCTTTGGCAACACCCAATTCTTTCAGGCTGAAATATTTAATTATGACAAAATCCTCGCAATCTCCTGCGCCTTTGCCTATGGTTTCAAGTGGTGTGGCCCAATAATCGGGTGCATTCCATATGGTGGGATCATCACCAAATTGAATTCTGCGATTAAAAAAATCATTGATGCGTTTTAATTTATCCAGTTCAGGCAGATTGTGTGCATCGTTGAGTAATGTTTGCCAGTCGTTAAATAAGCGGACAGGGTTCTGCCCCCAGCGTTGTACCAAGGATTTTTTCAAACGCTCAAAATCAAGGCCGGAAGCAGCGTGCAGGGTTAATGACACACCGACTAACAGGCAAAAAAATGCTCGTTTTAATTTAGGGACGTCAATTGGGGGCATGTGTCTACATAGAGCAGGGGGCTTTCCTTATATTGGGTTAACTATCCCTGATTGTCCAACTTACAATTATAAAACTGTTAGCAGAAAGAAAGATAGTAAGGCTATAATTTACAAACCACTATGCATAAAATGATCTGACCAAATGCGTCGGTAAATATAAAAATATTATTACTTGTGAATTACATGGGATACAAAAAAATGAACCTAAAGTTTTGCTTGGCTGTTGCCTTTGCACTCGGCGGAATTGGCGCGCAAGCTGCCGCCCCTGCAACCTTGCAGGAAGCCGCTGAGCGGGCCATTACGAATAATCCTGAATTACGTGCCCGTTGGTTTGAGTTCCGTGCGTCCGGCGAAGACGTTTCTGCTGCCCGTGGCGGTTATCTGCCTCAGGTTGATTTCCAGGCCTATGCCGGGCGTGAATGGGAAATGCGGCCAAGTGGCGATACGGGTGGGTTTAACCACCCGGGTGCGGCTCTGACCGTACGCCAGATGCTGTTTGATGGCTTTGCGACCAGCAGCGAAGTACAGCGCCTGGGCTATGCCCGGTTAACCCGTTATTACGAGCTGCTTTCTGCGTCAGATCAGGTTGCTTTTGAAACGGTTCGTGCTTATCAGGATGTGCTGCGCTACCGCGAGCTGGTGGCTTTAGCGCAAGATAATTACGCCCTGCACAAAGAAATTTTAGGTCAGATTGAAGAGCGGGTAAAAGCCGGGGTAGGCCGCCGCGTCGATCTGGAACAAGCTTCCGGTCGTCTGGCACTGGCTGAATCTAACTGGCTGACCGATGCCTCTAATTTGCATGATGTTTCTGCCCGCTTCCAGCGTATTGTGGGCGAAGCACCCGCGGCTAATCTCAGCCCGGCGCAGGATTTACGCGCTGCCATGCCTAAAGAAGGCAATCAGGCGCTGGCAACCGCATTAAAGCAAAATCCAGGCTTTTTGGCGGCCGTATCTAATATCCGCTCGGCACGCAGCGATGCAGAAACCCGTAAATCCAGTAATTATCCGCGCTTAGAGTTGCTGGCCAAGCAGGCTCTGGATAAAGACCGTGACAATATCAATGGCACTTTCCAGGATCGCTCGATTCAGCTGAACTTAAATTACAATTTATTCAGCGGTGGCCGTGACAGCGCCCGTACACGCGGCGCGGTGGAAAAACTTAATTCTGCCTATGAATTGCGGGATAAAACTTGCCGCGATGTTCGTCAGACCACGCAAATTGCCTGGAATGATGTCCGTCGTCTGGGCGAGCAAATGAAGTTCCTCGATCAGCATCAGCTTTCTACTGAAAAGTCCCGTGATGCCTATCGCAAGCAGTTTGATATTGGCCAGCGCACCTTATTAGATTTGCTGGATACAGAAAATGAATTATTTACCGCCAAACGCTCGGTAGTCAGCGCGGTTTATGATTTAAAAACCTCTGAAGCCAGTGTTTTAACTCAGACCCACCAATTGCTGGCCGCATTAAAGCTGGCTCCACTGGAAGCGGCCTTACCTGAAGAGCTGAACGATAACCAGCTGGATGATGAGCGGATTCGCTGCAGTGCTGAAATGCCGGCTGCTTATAATATGGACCGTGATGCCGCTATGGCTAATCGTCCGCCCGTTGTTCCGGTTGTGCTTGCCGCCGCACCTGAAGCGGTGAAAGATGCGCCGGTGAGCAAAGAGCTGAAGCAATTTGGTAATGATCTGGCAGATAAATGGTCTAAAGCCTGGGCTGAAAAACGTACCGATGACTATCTGGCCTTTTATGCCGACAGCTTTGTGCCAAGTAATGGCATGAGCGTGGAAAAATGGAAGGCATTCCGTCGTGCCCGTGTGGGTAAACAGGGCGAGCTGAGCATTACGCTGGATAAAATGAAGCTTAAACAAATCAGCGAAACGCAGGCGGTAGCCAGCTTCAGCCAAAGCTATAAATCCAAGGACTATACCGATGTGGTAGAGAAAACCCTGGAAATGGTTAAGCAGGGTAATGACTGGAAAATTAAGACAGAAAAAGTAACCAGCGGCAGAGCTTATTAATTATTAATCTGCAGCAGAACGGGCCTTCTTTGGAAGGCCCGTTTTTTTTGTCTGCCATATGGCCGCGATAAATATTGAGTCAGTTTTTCTTTAAATGAGCCATGGTGCTACTTTCTCTGGGCTGAGTGATCTATAAAGAAACAGCCTGTTATCCGGGATGGGCTGGAGGCGACTTATGGCAGTGATCGCAGCAGAATTACAAAATACAGTTCTGATTAATGAAAATATCAAAATGGTGATCTGGAATTGCTTTGAAATTAATTTAATGGGCTTAAATGCCATTTTATTAGCTAAAAGAGCAGGCCGGATGGCGCGTGGTTTTGGCGTTATTTCGGGTGAGCTGCGCGAGTTGTCCTTGCAATTACAAGGCAGCATGAACCGCCTGAGCTGTGCCAGCCAGGATATGCTGGCTGAATCATCCCGTAGTATGACCCAGGAGCGGCGCAGCCAGATGTTGCTGCGAACCGCAGCGGCGTCAGAGAAGAATGCCTTGTATCTGGCAGAGACTCTGCAGCGCACAAGGCAGGCGGCGGATGAAAACACCGCCCGTTTACGAATGGTGCATCAGCGTTTGGCCGAATATATCGATGAGGCTTATCAAGCCTGTGTCTTTGGGGTGGTGATTGCCCGGGCGGCCAGAATTGAATCGGCTTATTCGGGCGAACATGCCAATGTGCTGGCCGAGTTATCCAATGATTTTGCCCGAAAAGTAGATTCAATCGTGCCAAGGTTAGAAGAACTCAGGCGTATATCCGGGAAAATGAAATGAAAAAAGCGCAGATATTATTTGAGCAAGGTGATCATCGCTGGTTTGCTGTTTCAAGGGATCCGGACCGGCCGGATTATTTAATTGATACCAATGAATATGTGATCAGCAATGCCGGAGAAGCCTTAATTACGGATCCGGGCGGCTTAGAGATTTTTCCGGCGGTTTTTTCGGCGATCAGCGCGGTGCTGGATCCACGGTTAATTCATACTATTTTTTCATCGCATCAGGATCCGGATGTGATTTCCTCCCTGGCGCTTTGGCTGGAATTTAATCCGGCGATAAAATGCCATATTTCCGGTTTATGGGCGACCTTTGTACCGCATTTTGGCGGGGTAGCCGACACCATGGTGGCTATTCCCGATCAGGGCGGTGAAATGGTGGTGGGCAATGCGCATCTGACCATTGTGCCGGCCCATTATTTGCACTCTTCCGGTAATTTTCATTTATATGATCCGCTGTCGCGGATTTTATTTTCCGGCGATGTGGGAGCCGCCCTTTTGCCAGAGAGCAACAGCAATTTATTTGTGGAAGATTTTGACCGGCATATCCGCTTTGCCGAAGGCTTTCATAAGCGCTGGATGGGATCTAACAGTGCCAAGCGAATCTGGTGTGAAAAAGCGGCCAGCTTAAAAATTGATATGCTTTGCCCTCAGCATGGCTCGGTGTATACCGGCGATGATGTGGAGCGTTTTATTAACTGGTTTGATGAATTACATGTCGGAATTCTTTAAATTTTCGGTATGACTTCAGCTTAAGTGGTCAGGAATTTGCTTTGGGGGCTGGAAATGTGCGCATTCAGCCCCCATTTCAGTTTTTCAACTAATTGAGAACTGAAGGAATATGATGAGCATCACTGTTAATGGCGTTGAAATTACCGATGCAATGATCGAAACCGAACTTCAGCACCATCAGGATGCTCCTTCGGCACGCGATGCAACGGTGCAAGAGCTGATCTTGCGTGAGTTATTACTGCAACGTGCAGCGGCTCTTTCTCTGGATGCCGGCAGCCCGGAAGCGACTATCGGTTTGCTGTTGCAAACTGAAGTTAAAATCACCGATGCAGATGACGCCGCTTGTCTGGAGTATTACAACAATAATCCTCAGTCTTTTGTGCGCGGCGAAATGGTTGAAGGCAGCCATATTCTGTTTAAAGCCAGCGAAACCGATTCCGCAGAAGCGGTTCGTGCCACTGCAGATGCGGTGCTGGCAGATATCAAAGCCAATCCGGAAAAATTTGAAGAATTGGCCCGCGAACATTCCAGCTGCCCGTCGGGCCAGCAGGGTGGCAGCTTAGGTCAGTTTGGTCGTGGCCAGATGGTTCCTGAATTTGAAGAAGTGGCATTCAGCCTGAATGCAGGTGAAGTTGCCGCTGATTTGATTGAAACCCGCTTTGGTTTACATATTATTCGTGCCGGTAATAAGGTTGAAGGCTCGATGGTTGAGTTTGATGAAGTAAAAGCCAAACTGGCCGAGTTTTTAACTGATGTGGCCACCCGCCGCGCAATGAACCAGTATTTGCAAACTCTGGTCAGCGCCGCCAAAATTGAAGGCTATGATTTGCCAGGCGCAGGATCTGCTCAGGCATAATGGTTTTCCCGGATATAATCCGGATAGTATTGAGGTAGTAAAAATGGCCAGCAAAGCTGGTCATTTTTATGGCCGTAAAAGACGGATTGCCTTATTTTTAAACAAATTTGGCAAACCGGGCGAAATAAAAAAAACAGGTTTTTTGTAAGTTATTGCGATGGGCGATGCGATTTATGTCGCAGAGTCATGGATAATCAGAACGTTTTCTTTACGGGTTAACCCTTATGGCCG
Organism: Iodobacter sp.; assembly: GCA_051649105.1. Lineage (GTDB taxonomy): Bacteria > Pseudomonadota > Gammaproteobacteria > Burkholderiales > Chitinibacteraceae > Iodobacter. Next base: position 9,633 of record JBOFGM010000127.1, read on the forward strand.
ATTTGCATCAGTTTATTGAAGGTTTTCGTGAATTTCAGCAGCGCTATTTTGCTGGCGAAACTGCATTGTTTGACCGTTTACGCACTGGCCAGACGCCAACGACCGTGTTGATAGGCTGCTGTGATTCCCGTGTTGATCCTGCGATTCTTACGCAATGTGCACCGGGTGAGATGTTTATTATCCGCAACGTGGCCAATTTAGTGCCGCCGTTTGAGCAGGGGACCACCAATCAGGGGGTGTCCGCCGCATTGCAATATGCGGTGACGGTATTAAATGTCAGCCGGATTGTTGTGCTGGGGCACAGCCACTGCGGCGGTATTAAGGCGCTGATGGATGGCACCGACGGGGTTGAGAACGGTGATTTCCTGGGGCGCTGGATTAATATTGCCAGCAATGCCAAAGCCCGCGTTTTGCAGCAAATTCCAGATGCCGAAAAATCGGTGCAATATCAGGCCTGTGAGCTGGAAGCCATCCGGGATTCCTTAGTGAACCTGGAAACCTTTCCCTGGATTAAAGAGCGTCTGGGCACGGAAGCACTGAGTTTACACGGCTGGTATTTTGATTTTGAGCATGGTGCCTTACTGGGGTATGAGCCGGCAGCCGAGCAATTTATTCCGCTGGTCAGCGCCTTGCCGGCACAAGATTTTTTGATTGAGATCTGAAATGCCTGTCCTGGCTGCGGGCTCCCCCGTCTTAGGTATTGCCGGCTGGTCCGGCAGCGGTAAAACTACGCTGCTGGAAAAGCTGTTGCCAGAATTGGCAAAGCTGGGGATGAAGGTGAGTGTAATTAAACATACTCACCATCTGATCGAATCTGAACCCGCTGGCAAGGACAGCACCCGTTTTGCTGCAGCAGGCGCCGGGGAGGTGCTGCTGGCGTCTGCTGCGGGTTTTTCTCTGCAGCACCATGGTGCGCAGCCGCTGTCGCTGGATCAACTGCTGGCAAGGCTGGCACCGGTGGATCTGGTGCTGGTGGAAGGGTTTAAATCTGCCGCTATCCCTAAGATTGAGCTGCGCCGGGCGGCGAATGCCAAGCCGGCGTTGGACGACCCTTATATTATTGCGATTGCCTGTGATTTTCCGCTGACAAGCCAGTTACCTGTGTTTGATCTTAACCATGCTGCAGAAATTGCGGCCTTTATCGCTGCGAGTTGCCATGCTGGATTTTGATAGCGCCCTGTCCCGTTTACTGGCTCAGGCCCGTATTTCTGCTTTGAGCGAAACCTTGCCGCTGACACAGGTTTGCGGCCGGGTACTGGCAGAGGATGTGATTTCCCCGATGGCCGTGCCGGCTTTTGATAACAGCGCCATGGATGGCTATGCCCTGCATGTGGCCGATCTCTGGCCGGAGCATTTTGCCGTGGTGCAGCGGATTGCTGCCGGTGAAACCGGCCAGCCGCTGGCCCTGGGAGAGGCGGCAAGGATTTTTACCGGCGCTCCCATCCCGCCAGGGGCCAATGTGGTGGTGATGCAGGAAGACTGCTTAGCGGCGGACGGGCGTTTAACGGTGGCAAGGCCGGTTAAAACCGGTGCCAATATCCGTAAGAGCGGCGAGGATATTAAGGCCGGGGCCGTTATTCTGGCGGCAGGCACCCGGTTAACGGCTGCGGCCGTCGGGCTGGCGGCGTCGATTGGTGTGGCAGAGCTCACCGTTAAGCGGCCATTAAAAGTGGCTTTATTATCCACCGGCGATGAGCTGGTAGAGCCGGGCCATCCTTTGGCGGCCGGTCAGATTTATAACTCCAACCGCTATGCGCTGACTGCCTTGCTGGAAGACTGTCTGCTGACTGATTTAGGTATTGTTCCGGATGACGCCGCTCTGACCAGGGACGTGCTGGCCCAGGCCGCCGCCGGGCATGATGTGCTGATTACCTCGGGCGGCGTTTCGGTTGGGGAAGAAGATCACGTTAAAGCCGCGGTGGAGCAGCTGGGCAGCCTGGATTTATGGAAAATAGCCATTAAGCCGGGTAAACCATTTGCCTGTGGCCGGATCGGTGAGTGCGATTTTATTGGCTTGCCGGGCAATCCCGTTTCCAGTTTTGTCACCTTTTTATTATTGGTGCGTCCCTTCTTATTGGCCCGTCTGGGTTGCCTGGAGATCACGCCGCCACGCTATGCCTTAACGGCCGCATTTGACTGGAAAAAGGCCGGCAACCGCCGTGAGTTTTTGCGTGCCAGAATCAATCCACAGGGGCAGGCCGAGATTTATCCACAGCAGGGATCCGGCGTTTTAACTTCTCTGGTCTGGGGTGAGGGTCTGATTGATCTTGCTGCCGGCAAAACGGTTAGTGCAGGGGAAACGGTGCCGTTTATTCCTTTGTCGTCCATGCGTTAAACGGGATGATTAATGCTATGCTGTAATCTATGCCATTTAAGTAAGATTCGTGTAGCGTTTGTTCCCGGATAATGTCTATGAAACACAGCATTGTGCTGAGCTTTCTGTTATTAATTTCTTGTCCGGTCTTTAGCAGTGATTTGAGTTCACTCTCAGAGCGGGATGCCGCGGGCGGGCTGAAAGAAGTGTTGATGCAAAGCGCCAATCACGCTTCGTTGCAATTGGGCAAAGAGGATGGTTTTTTAGCTAATGATCAGGTCCGGATTGGCTTGCCAGATGGGATTGATCAGGCAGCACCGGCGCTGCGCGAGCAGGGTTTTGCTCCTGATGATTTACAAATTGCACTGAACCGGGCGGCCGAGGCCGCTCTGCTGCGGGCCAGACAATTATTCATTTCCACCATTAAAACCATGCGGGTGCAGGATGCCAGACGTATTCTGCCTGGCGGAAATGATGCGGCGACGGCCTGGTTTAAATCGGCAAGTTATGATGTATTGCTGGAACAATTTTTGCCGCTGGTTCGCCAGAGTGCAGACAAATTACAACTGGCCGGGCAATATAATCACCTGGCTGATAAAGCAGCAAGCTTAGGGTTAGCAAGACCCACTGATATCAGAGTGGAGCAGTATGTCGCTCGTAAGGCTTTGGATGGTTTTTTCTTAATGATGGCCAGTAAAGAGCTGGCTATCCGTAAAGATCCACTGACGGCCACGGGGATGCTGGCTAAAAAAACGTTTAGTTTATTAGATCATTAAATGATGAAAGACCCGGGCTAAATGCTCGAAATTGGGTAATCAAGCCATGATTCAAGTTTTATATTTTGCCCGGCTGCGCGATGTTTTTGCCCGTGCAGAGGAAGTTTTACCCTTACCAGAGCCGGCCTCGGTGGCGGCACTCCTGGCCGTATTAGCCGCCCGTGGTGGCGTCTGGGCGGATGAATTATCGGGTCAGAAAGTGTTTCGGGTGGCGGTCAATCAGGAAATGGCGCAGCTGACCGATTTGATTCCTGATGGCGCAGAAGTGGCTGTTTTCCCTCCTGTAACGGGGGGCTGATGGCTGATATTCGTATTCTGGTCCAACAGGACGATTTTGATTTTGCCGCAGAATATGCCCGTTTTGATGGCCAGGCTCAGATGGGGGCGATTGTGGCCTTTGTGGGCCGGGTGCGGGATCTGGAGCAAAAAATAAGCCAGATGACTCTGGAGCATTATCCTGGCATGACCGAAAAAGCGCTGGCCAGAATTGTGGATAAAGCGGGTCAGCACTGGCCACTGCAGGCCGTTACTATTATTCACCGGGTGGGTGATTTATTGCCTGCCGAGCAAATAGTGCTGGTGCTGACGGCCTCGGCACACCGCTCGGCAGCTTATGAAGCCAATGAATTTATAATGGATTTTCTTAAAACAGAGGCACCTTTTTGGAAAAAAGAGGGTGCGGGCAATGGCCTGGAATGGGTTGATGCACGGGAAAGCGACCAAAATGCATTGGCGCGCTGGCAGTATTTAAGGGATGTTATATGATTTTGGATGCTGTTATTTTAGCGGGTGGCGAAGGGCGCCGGATGGGCGGGCGCGATAAAGGGCTGGTGGAATTGTCCGGCCGCCCCTTGGTGGAATGGAGCTTAGAGGCTTTATCCCGCCAGACGCAGCTGGTTGATCATGTGTTGATCTCGGCCAATCGTAATCTGCCTGACTATGCCCGTTTTGGCTCACCGGTTTTACGCGATGTTTATCCCGGCCACCCCGGCCCCTTAGCCGGGATTCATTCTGCCCTTTTGGCGTCCCCTGCCGAATACCTACTGGTTTTACCTTGTGATGTGCCTTTTTTGCCTGCGGATCTGGTAGAAAAATTACTGTCAGCTATTCAGCAATCGGAGTCGCAGGTGGTGGTGGCCCGTACTCCGGACGGGCAGATTCATCCCACTATTTGTATGTTGCGGCATGATGTATTGCCATCCCTGATGGATCGCTTGTCCCGGCAAGAGCTGAAACTTTCTGCCTGGCAGGCGAGTTTAAAGCTGCAATACGTCGATTTCCCGCAGCTGGCTTTTCCTAATCTTAATACTCAGGATGATCTTGCAGCTTGCGCTGCCCGTTTATCTGGAGTGGACACTATTCCTATGCCTTACAGGGCGACTGATTCAGAGCCATCTGGCATGGCGGCTTCTGGTTTAACCCATTTCAATGCCAATGGTGAAGCCCATATGGTGGATGTGGGTGCCAAGGCGGACAGCCACCGTATTGCCCGTGCCGTGGGCGAAATCCGGATGTTACCGACTACCTTGCATTTAATTGAAACCGGCAGCCATAAAAAGGGCGATGTACTGGGTGTGGCGCGGATTGCCGGCATTATGGCATCCAAACGCACGGCCGATTTAATCCCGCTGTGCCATCCGATTCCACTGACCAGCGTAACGATTGATTTCTCGGTCGATCGGGCGGGCAGCCTGGTGCGCTGTGAAGTGACGGCCGAAACGGTAGGCCGCACCGGTGTGGAAATGGAAGCGCTGACGGCATTGAATATTGCCCTCTTGACTATCTATGATATGTGTAAGGCAGTAGATCGCGGCATGATTATGTCGCAGATCCGTTTGCTGGAAAAACAGGGTGGCAAATCCGGGCATTGGCAGGCCAGCCATACGATTTAAGGCTTGCCGCCATACAAAGCGCCTGATCTTTCTCGCTGAATATCGCGGAAAAGCAGGCGCTTGTGTTTTTTTGTGATTCAGATTGATGGCGTTGCGGTTACATTAGGCCCAGCGTGGGGCTTTTGGTGATGGCAACGGCTGCAATATAGGCAAAAGTCAGCAATGCTCCGATCAGGGCTTTAATCCGGATGGCTTTGGTTTTGCCGCGTTTCAGAGCAATGGTTCCCAGCCCGATATACACCAGCAGGCCAATGATTTTTGCCAGCAGCCATGGATGGGCTCCCGGAGATAAATGCGCCATCACCGCAAGACTGATGGCACTGATCAACAGAGCCGTATCTACAATATGTGGGGCAATGCGTAAAAAACGGTGTTGCAACAGGGCGGAATCACGCAGCATCAGGCCGCCACGCAGTAAAAACAGCCCGGCCGACAGGGCGATACACAGCATATGCAAATGTTTTACAGCAAGATATTCCATCAGTTGTGCTCTCTCGTGCGAAAATGGTTAGTTACGCATCTTACTTGGCTATTGCCTTGCCTGAGCATCCTGATTGACCGGCCTGGCCGGTACAGGCACCGCCAGTCTGCCCGGCTCTGCGTAGTGATATGAAATAAAGGATAAAAGGGTTATGGAAGAATTACGTTTATCAAAGCGCCTCGCTGAACTTGGCCTTTGCTCGCGCCGTGAGGCCGATGAATATATTGCTAAGGGCTGGGTTAAAGTCGATGGCGTGGTTGTGGATGTATTAGGCAGCAAGGTTTTGCCAAGTCAGGTTGTCAGCCTTGAGCCTGCGGCCAAGGCCACCCAGGCCGGCCGTGTGACGATTCTGGTGAATAAGCCGGTGGGTTATGTTTCCGGCCAGGCAGAAAAAGGTTATACCCCGGCTGTTGCGCTGGTGGTGCCGGATAATCATTGGGAAGGGGACACCAGCGGAATCCGCTTTGTGCCGCCTCATATGCGTGATCTGGCTCCTGCCGGCCGGCTGGATATTGATTCGGTTGGCTTATTGGTGCTGACTCAGGATGGCGTGATTGCAAAAACGCTGATCGGTGAAAATTCCAATGTGGAAAAAGAATATCTGGTGCGGGTTTCCGGCCAGCTTTCCAGCGATGGCATGAAAAAGCTGAATCATGGTCTGAGCCTGGATGGGAAAGCTTTAAAACCTGCCCGCGTCAGCTGGCAAAATGAAAACCAGCTGCGTTTTATTTTGCGCGAAGGTAAAAAACGTCAGATTCGCCGTATGTGCGAATTGGTCGGTCTGGAAGTGGTCGGTTTAAAACGGATCCGCATCGGCCGGGTATTACTGGGTGATTTACCACCGGGCAAATGGCGCTATCTGGCCGCTTCGGAGCGTTTCTGATGTTGCGTCTGCTGGCATTGCTGATGATCAGCGGCTTTGCGGCTGCCACACCGAATGAAATTACCGGCCTTTATCAGTGTAAAAGCGGGCCGGCATTTTATATCACCTCCTCGGCCGATATGGAGCAGGTTCGCTTGCGGGTGGATCACCGCATCTATGATTTGCCGGCTCAGCGTACCGCCAGTGGTGCCGCCTGGGGTAATGGCGAGTGGGTATGGTGGGCTAAGGGTGCAGACAGCTTTTTAGAGCATAACGAGATGATTGTGGCCAAAGACTGCCAGAAGAAGCCGGTGCTTTAATGTTGCGGGTGGATGTTTTATTGGTTGAGCAGGGGCTGGCTCCTTCCCGCACGGCGGCACAGGGCATGATTGATGCCGGCCGCGTCAGTTGCCATGGCAAGGTAGTCAGCAAGGCCAGTGTTAAGCTAGAGCCGGATTCGCCCCTGCAAGTTGCGGCGGATGAAAGCGATCGTTTTGTTTCCCGGGGTGGATTTAAGCTGGCTGGCGCATTGCTGCAGGCCGGGCTGGATGTCACCGGCTGGCAGGTGCTGGATGTGGGCATTTCGACCGGTGGATTTACCGATTGCCTGTTGCAGGCCGGAGCCCGAAATGTGATCGGTGTGGAGGTAGGGCATGATCAGCTGCATCCGCGTTTACTGGCCGATCCGCGGGTGGTGCAGTTTGAAGGCGTTAATGCCCGGCATTTAGTGCCGCAATTGATTGCCTCTGCACAAAACGGACCGCTGCAACTGATTGTGGGTGATGTGTCTTTTATTTCGCTGACGCTGGTTTTACCGGCCTTACGCGCCATGCTGCAGCCACAGGCCGAGCTGCTGTTCCTGGTCAAACCTCAGTTTGAAGTGGGTAAGGCAGGCATTGGCCGCGGTGGCATTGTTAAAGATGAAAGCCTGTACCTGCAGGTGGAAGATAAAATAAAAACAGCCGCAACAGCGGCTGGAT
>JBOFGM010000128.1:0-4546 GCA_051649105.1 Iodobacter sp.
GCTGGTCTTGGACCTCAAACCTCATGGTGCCTCTTCGAGGCGGTTCATGTTTTACAAGTTGATAGGAAAGACCCCAAATGGCTCTGGGCACTGTTAAGTGGTTCAATGATTCTAAAGGCTTCGGCTTTGTTACTCCAGACGAAGGCGGCGAAGACATCTTCGCTCACTTCTCCGCGATCAACATGCCAGGTTTCAAAACCTTGAAGGAAGGCCAACGCGTTTCCTTCGAGATCACCAACGGTGCGAAAGGCAAACAAGCCTCGAACATCCAGGCTGCTTAATCGCATCCAGGTGATAGGTATCCCGCTCACGCGGGTTTTTTCGGACCACACCCTTTAGTGGGCCTCATTTCTGAGGTGGTCCATGTTTCATCGTTTAGATAGGAAGTGCCAAAATGGCTCTAGGTACCGTAAAGTGGTTCAATGATTCTAAAGGCTTCGGCTTTGTTACTCCAGACGAAGGCGGCGAAGACATTTTCGCTCACTTCTCAGCGATCAACATGCCAGGCTTCAAAACTCTGAAAGAAGGCCAACGCGTTTCTTTCGACATCACCAATGGTGCTAAAGGCAAACAAGCCTCTAACATCCAAGCTGCTTAATTAGCTGCTGGTGATCAAAAACCCCGCCAACGCGGGGTTTTTTTACGTCTGAATATTCAGGCCGGCTGTTCGTCAGCCAATAAAAAACCCGCCAAGGCGGGTTTTTTGCTGAGCAGAACTCAGATTACATGCGTTCGATAATTGCTTTACCAAAGCCGGAGCAGCTGACTTCTGTCGGATTATCCATCAGACGGGCAAAATCGTAAGTAACGATCTTGTCTGCAATGGTTTTTTCCATGGCAGTAATAATCAGATCGGCCGCTTCTTTCCAGCCCATATGACGAAGCATCATTTCTGCCGACAGCAGCAACGAGCCAGGGTTAACCTTGTCCTGACCCGAGTACTTCGGTGCCGTGCCGTGTGTGGCTTCAAACATGGCAACGCTGTCTGATAAGTTTGCGCCTGGTGCAATACCAATACCGCCAACCTGAGCCGCTAAGGCGTCAGAAATATAATCGCCGTTCAGATTCAGTGTGGCAATCACATCGTATTCGGCCGGGCGCAACAGGATTTGTTGCAAGAAGGCATCTGCAATAACATCTTTAATAACGATGCCATTTGGCAGTTCAAGGTATGGGCCGCCATCAATTTCAACGCCGCCAAATTCTTTCTTGGCTAATTCATAACCCCAGGTGCGGAACATGCCTTCGGTGAACTTCATGATGTTGCCCTTGTGAACCAGGGTAACACTCTTGCGGTTATTGTCGATGGCGTACTGAATAGCGCGGCGAACCAGACGTTCGGTGCCTTCTTTGCTGACTGGCTTAATGCCAATGCTGGATGTTTCCGGGAAGCGAATCTTCTTCACGCCCATTTCATTTTGCAAGAAGTCGATAACTTTCTTCGCGCCTTCAGACTGAGCATCCCATTCGATACCGGCATAGATGTCTTCTGTGTTTTCACGGAAGATCACCATTTCGATCAGTTCAGGGTGCTTAACCGGGGAAGGAACGCCCTGGAAGTAGCGAACCGGGCGCAGGCAAACATAAAGATCAAGTTGCTGACGCAGTGCCACATTCAGTGAGCGGATGCCGCCGCCAACCGGTGTTGCCAGCGGGCCTTTGATAGATACAACATATTCTTGCAGTGCTGCCAGTGTTTCTTCCGGCAGGTAAGTGCCATCCGGATACAGTCTGGAGGCTTTTTCGCCGCAGTAAATTTCCATCCAATGAATTTTACGTCCGCCGCCGTAGCATTTCTTTACTGCAGCATCAACGACGTCAATCATTACCGGAGTGATGTCTACGCCAATGCCATCGCCTTCGATAAACGGGATAATTGGATTATCTGGAGTCGCAAGGTTTTGGACGATTTTCGCGCCATCTTGCGGAACTTTGATCAGGCTCATCTGTGCATTCCTGTTGTGTCGAGTGGTTTGTCGCGTTCCGTCGGCTTGTAATTGTGAATTTCTTGTGGGGCACCGACGAAAAAACAGCCTATTATCGCTGTTTTGTAGCAATACTGCCAAGCCGCTATGCCTCAGCTTATTCTTTTAAATAAACCTTACGGGGTGATCTGTCAGTTCTCACCCTCGCCGCCGCATGCTTCGCTGGCTGATTTTGTACCTATTAAGGATGTTTATCCAGCGGGTCGTTTAGATACTGATTCAGAAGGACTGTTGCTTTTAACGGATTCAGGTCCGTTACAGGCCCGGATTGCCGATCCAAAACATAAGTTACCGAAGACTTATTGGGTGCAGGTAGAGGGCAGTCCAAGTGTGGCGGATCTGCAGCCTTTGTTAACGGGCGTGGATCTGGGGGATTTTATTACGCAGCCTGCACAGGTACGGATTATTCCGGAGCCGGACAGTTTGTGGCCACGCGTGCCCCCGGTGCGGTTCAGGGCGAGCGTGCCGACCACCTGGTTAGAAATTATTATTCGCGAGGGTAAAAATCGCCAGGTACGGCGGATGACGGCCAAAGTAGGCTTTCCGACGCTCAGACTGGTTCGCTATGCCATTGGGGAGTGGTCATTGGACCAATTGCCTTTGGGAACGTGGCGCTCAGAGACCGTGGCGGCACCCCGGGTGGTGCAAGTGGCTGCCGATACCGCAAGGCCAAAACAGCGCGGACGCCGTGGGCCTAATAAAACGCGCTAATATAGGACGGAGGACGTGATGTGGAAACCTAATGCCACCGTTGCCGCTGTAGTTGAGCGGGATGGTTTGTTTTTATTGGTGGAAGAGCGGATTGCTGGTGAGTTAAAGCTTAATCAGCCCGCCGGACATATCGAGTCTGGAGAAAGTATCGCTGCCGCGGCGGTGCGTGAAACATTAGAAGAGACGGCTTATCATTTTAAGCCCGGCGCGCTGGTCGGAATTTATCAATGGTCACCACCTGAAAAGCCGGAGGTGACTTATCTTCGTTTTGCCTTTAGTGGTGAAATAACCGGCTTTGAAGCGGGGCTGGCATTAGATACTGATATTGAGCGGGCAGTGTGGCTTTCCCGTGATGAGTTAGTGGTACGAACAAGTCAGCACCGCAGTCCCTTATTACTGGCTTGTGTTGATGATTATTTGGCGGGGCATCGTTATCCGCTTGAATTATTGCGTGATTTTGACCGATAGGTGCAAGGTTACATTTACTGGGTTGTAAAATATGGCTGACAAAATTGTAGTAGGACTTTCTGGTGGGGTGGATTCCTCGGTCACAGCATGGCTGCTTAAAGAGCAGGGCTTTGATGTGGTTGGCGTCTTTATGCAGAACTGGGAAGACGATAATACCGATGAATATTGCTCGATTAAGCAGGATAGTCTGGATGCAATCTCGGTAGCAGATAAGGTTGGGGTGGATATTGAGCTGGTGAATTTCGCTCAGGAATATAAAGACCGCGTCTTTAGCTACTTCCTGGCGGAGTATTCCGCCGGGCGTACGCCTAACCCGGATATCTTATGTAACAGTGAAATTAAATTTAAGTGCTTTCTTGATTACGCCATTAAATTGGGTGGTAGCAAACTGGCAACAGGGCACTATGCGTCCAACCGTCTGCGCCCGGATGGGCGTACCGAACTGTTGCGTGCCCGTGATGAAAGTAAAGATCAGAGTTATTTCCTCTATAAGCTAAGTCAGGAGCAGGTGGCACATGCTGTTTTCCCGTTGGGAAATATGCTGAAGACGGAAGTGCGCGAGTTAGCAGAAAAAATTGGTCTGCATAATGCAAAGAAAAAAGACAGCACTGGTATTTGCTTTATTGGTGAACGGCCGTTTCGTGAGTTTCTGAATCGCTATCTGCCGAAGGTGCCGGGCCCGATGGTGACTCCCGAAGGTAAAGTAATGGGAGAACATATGGGGCTGATGTATCACACCATCGGCCAGCGTCAGGGCTTGGGGATTGGCGGCGATGGTTTGCCCTGGTTTGTGGCGGGCAAAAATATGGCCACTAATGAATTGATTGTGGTGCAGGGGCATGACCATCCTTTATTGTTAAAGCATGAGCTGCAGGCGCAGGATCTTTCATGGGTCCTGGGCGAGGCGCCAGCATTGGGGCGTTACACGGCTAAAACACGTTATCGCCAGCAAGATGCTGCATGCGAATTGCTATGGATTGAAGACGGCCGGTGTGAGTTGCGTTTTGATGAGGCTCAGTGGGCTGTAACTCCAGGACAATCCGTGGTGCTGTATGACGGTGAAGTCTGTTTAGGTGGCGGAATTATCATTTAATCAGCGATTTGCAGGTCTTTTTCTGCAGGTGTACAAAATCAGCCGCTCGCAGAGCGGCTGATTTTGCTTTTGGGCTTGGTTTTCTGCGCTATTAAAATCAACCACTTACCGTATTGCATGGGTTTTATCAGTCGGAAGTGGTTGACCTGGCCCGCTCAGGGCCGTATATTTCGGCCTCTCGCTGCAGCACACACAGCAACACGGTGATGTCACAGCGAGCCGATCTTTAAAAAAATACAGTCGATGAGTGTGAGTGCTTGATTCGGAAGCGAAACAAGTGCTTGCATTA
>JBOFGM010000129.1:0-3932 GCA_051649105.1 Iodobacter sp.
ATTTTAATCAAGAGGATAAGGCAATGGTGGATTGGCAGCAGAAGAATAATCTGGCCAGTGCCGCACGCTACAACCAGATTTATGATCTGGTCGTGGGTAAGTTACAAACCGATGCCTACAGCCGCAAATCAAGGGCCAGCTGGCAAAATGATGTTGTTTATACCGAAGATTTGCAAACAGAATACCGTTTTGAAGGCCGGAAAACGATTGATACCAAGCTGGGGAAGGTGGAAACCTGCGTGAGCAGTGAAAAAACCAATCTGGTGCAAAAAGGCCCTAAAGGCGATGTGCGGCTGAATGTGGTGTGGACCGCCAAACGCTGGCATGTGCCTAAGCTGGGTTATGTGAAATATGAAACCAGCGATACCGAAACCGATGCCAGCGGTAAGGTGCTGTTGATGGATGAAAAGCGCAACTATGAAATTGTTGGTGCGCGCAAAAATGGCCAGCGCTATGGCAGCTATGATCTGTGGACCGGTATCTTAACGGCTCAGCCTTCGATCAGTGTGCCAAATCAATATCCATGCAATTACTCCCCTGCAGGGATGACCACCGGGGCGATGTGGATTGTGAAGCCGCTGGGTAACGGCAGTGGCTTGTATCATAACTGGAATGGCGAAACGGTCGCGGATTTCTCAGTGAGCTATCCTGGCCAGACCAGTCTGGATAACTTTAAATATGAGAACTTTGATAACGCAAATGGCACCGGCAAAATGAGCTGGTCACAAGTCCTTAATTTTGATTTAGCCAATAAAGTATTAACCGGCAGCTATACCCGCACCGAGGTTTATTCCAAGCCGGCTGTTTGTACCGGTACTTATCCATCCAGCGTGCAGGGCAGCAAGGTATTTTAATCAGGCCTTGATCCGTCTTTTGCTTTAAACCACACCGCAGTATGCCCGCCCGGCTGCTGCGGTTTTTTTTGGCTTGCGCCTCAATAGATCAAATTATTATATTGTTTGTATTTTTAATTCTTTTTAATTATTTTTAGCCTCAGGCAAGATGCAGTCATTGCCGATGTTTACCCGCCTCTGGTTGAAAACATGGCCCCTGTCATCACTAAGAGAAAACGACTATGAAACGCTCCATCTTGCTGGCTCTTGCCCTGACTACCATTGCCGCTCCCGCGCTGGCCGATAAGCTGGACGATATTAAAAAAAGCGGCGTATTACGCGTTGCCGCTTTTGACAGTAATCCGCCATTTGGTTTTATTAATGAAACCACCCGCCAACTGGCTGGTTTTGATGTGGAAATTGCTCAGGCAATTGCTAAAAAGCTGGGTGTTAAGCTGGAATTACTGGCAACCAATCCGGCAAACCGTATTCCTTTACTGACCGCCAATAAGGTGGATCTGGTGGCGGCTAATTTTACCGTGACCGAAGAGCGCCGCAAGCAGGTTGAATTCAGTACCCCTTATTTTGCCACCGGGCAAAAATTCATTGCCAGAAAGGGCGTGTTAAAAACCCCGGCCGATATTGCTAAATTGCGTATCGGTGTGGATAAGGGCACCACGCAAGAAACCTTATTGCGTGAGAAATATCCGAATACGCCGGTTGTGGCTTATGACGATACACCGCTGGCCTTTACCGCACTGCGAAATGGCAATGTCCAGGCCATCACCCAGGACGATGCCAAATTATTGGGTCTTCTGGCCAATGCCCCGGATAAATCCAAATTTGAGATCTCCCCGTTTGCCCTGACCCGTGAATTTCAGGCCATTGGCTTGCCACGCGGTGAAGAGCGTTTAAGCAAAGCGGTGAATGATGCGCTGGTGGAACTTGAAACATCCGGCCAGGCTAAAAAGATTTATGACCACTGGTTTGGCCCGAAAAGCCGCGCTGCATTGCCGCGGGATTTCAAGATTGGCGATAAAGTTTAAGCAGTAAGCAGTAAGGCGCAGCCCGTGCGATGAATGGATCCATAACCGGGCCGCGCTGGCGTTTGGCATAGTCTTGTCTCCTTGTGTCTTACTTAACTTGATGGCGGAAGAGGTTTGCCTCTTCCGCTTTTTTTCTATTGGTAAATCAGAATGCCTGGCAGGAAGGGCCGCTTATGCTGGTTTTATTTAAGAGGATACAAACATGAATCCACCGGCATGGCTGGGCCAGGGCTGGCTGAATCAGCAACATTTGCTGACCCTGGGACAAGGATTGCTCATTACTTTATTGCTGGCCGGGGCCGTGATTATCACCGGCACCTTGCTGGGGGTGGTGCTGGGTATTGCCCGGCACCAGACGGGCAGCCGTATTCTGGCGCTGCTGCACAGCGGGGTGCGCAATATTCCTTTATTGGTGCAGGTGCTGTTCTGGTATTTCGCGGCCGGGTCGATGCTGCCGGAAGAATGGATGCTGTGGCTGAACAGCCCGCATGTGCTCTGGCAGTGGGGTGAGTTGTTTATTGGCCTGCCGTCTTATGAATTTATTTCGGCCTGGGTGGCGTTATCGCTCTATGCCATGGCCTTTATTGCGGAAGATATCCGCTCCGGGCTGAACGCTGTGGCGCGCGGTCAGTGGGATGCCGCCCGCGCCCTGGGGCTGCAGCCATGGGATGTGCTGCGCTGGGTGATCTGGCCGCAGGCCATTAAAACAGCCTGGCCACCGCTTCTGGGGCAATGGCTCAACACCATTAAAAACACCTCGCTGACGATGGCCATTGGCGTGATGGAGCTCTCTTATCGCTCCCGCCAGATTGATGCGCAAACCCTGCTGACTTTTCAGTCTTTTGCGGTAGCGAGCTTGTTTTATGTCTTTACTATTATGCTGGTGCAGCGGGTGCTGGCAGCGCCAGCCACGGCAGCGGCACCTGTGCGGAGATGGGGATGAATACGGCCGTTATTACTCAGAATATGGCGTTTTTTCTGCTGGGTTCCTGGCCTGCCGGCCCCCTGGGCGGCATTGCCCTGACCCTGATTCTGGCGTCCTCTGCTGCCGTTCTGGCCAGTATTTTAGGGCTGGGATGGGGGATTTTGCTGACGTTGTGCCATGGCTGGCCAAGGCGGATTTTGCTTGGGCTGTGTGAGCTGCTTCGCGCTATTCCGGTATTGTTGTTGATTTTCTGGTGCTATTTTTTGTTGCCGATTGCCTTTGGCATTGATATTCCCGGCATGCTGACGGTGATTGGTGCTTTGTCCCTGGTTTCCGGAGCTTATCTGGCCTATTCGGTTCAGTCCGGCATTCATGCCGTGGCCGATGGCCAGTGGGAGGCGGCGCAGGCCACCGGTTTAAACCGCTGGCAGACATTACGGCTGATTATTCTGCCGCAGGCGCTGCGCATTGTGCAGCCTTCGTTTGTGAATCAGTGGGTGGTGCTGGTGAAAGACACATCGCTGGCTTATATCGTCGGCGTGGCGGAATTTACTTTTGTGGCCAGCCAGGTCAACAGCCGGGAGCAGGTCTATCCGATGGAAGTCTTCGGCTTTATTGCCATTGTTTATCTGGTGCTGTGCAGCTCGGTGCAATGGATGGGAAAACGGCTGCTGGCAAGGCCCTTGCCAGCTTAGCCGGTTTTTTTTAAGTAGCCCGTTCGGGGCGGCTTATTCTGCCTGCTCAAAGGCAAGGCTTTCAATCACAGCGGGGCGGGACTGATACTGCCCGAAGGCTTGCTCCAGCGACGGATACTGGCTCAGCAGCCCTTCAATCCGGCTGGCCCAGCCTAAAAACAGGCCCAGATAGATATCGGCGATGGTAAAGCGGTTGCCGGTTAAATAGAGGCCCCCAGCCAGATGCTGCTCCAGATGGGCCAGTGGCTGATGCAGATTGCTGAGCGCCTGGCTTTTAATGCCGGCATAAGCTGCCGGATCTGCGCTGAAACGTTCCGGCCGGAAGCTCGGGCGGAAAATACCCACATGCAGTTCGGTGGCCAGATAGCCCAGCCAGGACTGAATCTGCGCCCGCTCAATACTGCCGGCCGGGGCAAACAGCGGTGTGCCGGGA
>JBOFGM010000130.1:0-2276 GCA_051649105.1 Iodobacter sp.
CTTTAAGCTGCCTTTACGATGCGCATTACGCAATTTAGTTTCCAGTGCTTCGGTTTCAATCACCGCTTTCAGTGCATGTTCCAGTACGCCAACAGGATCGTTTTCGTCCTTAGAGCGGTACATATACTGAGTCAGACGATCACGCGCTTCCGAAGGCTCCATCAGCATACGGGCAATACGGGTGCCATCCTGGTCGGTGGCCGCTTTTAAGCTCAGGCCCAGCGGGAAGACCAGCACCCGCATTAATAAGGCTAAACCGCGGCTTGGGTGGTTGGCCATAAAGCCATCCATCGCCACCTGGCAATCGTACAGCGCCGAATCCACCGCCCATGACACCAGCGCCAGATCTTCTTTTGGTGCGCCATCATCATTAAATTTCTTTAACGAGGCCGTCGCAATATAAAGACCCGACAACATATCACCCAGGCGGGCAGACAGCTTTTCACGGAATTTCAGACTGCCACCCAATGAAGCCATCCCCATATCGGCCAGGAATGCAAAGGCAGAAGAGAAACGCACCACATTGCGATAACGGGCAGCCATGGCACCGGATTTAGGTGATGACACCAGTTTTGCACCGGTCAGACCCATTACAAAAGAGCGCACCGCATTAGAGACCGCAAAACCGATATGACCGATCACAGCAGAATCAAAAGCGGGTAAATCTTTATTCATCGCTGCGCGCAGTTCTGTCAGCACAAACGGATGGCAACGGATTGCGCCCTGACCAAAGATAATCATGCTGCGGGTCAGAATATTGGCGCCTTCAACGGTAATAGCGACCGGAATTGCACCATAAGCCCCTGCCAGATAATTACGCGGGCCGGTACATACGGCTTTACCACCGTGTACATCCATTGCATCGTTAATCACCTTACGCATACGCTCGGTGTTGTGATACTTCAGAATCCCGGACAAGACCGACGGCTTTTCACCCATATCCAGACCTGCCAGCGCCAGGCGTTGAGCCGCATCCATCTGATAAGTCATACCACCGATACGGCCCAGCGCTTCGTCCACGCCTTCAAAGCGGCCAATCGATAAACCAAACTGATTACGGATCCGTGAATAAGCCCCGGTGGTATAAGACGACACCATCCCTGACGCCACCGACATGGCCGGCAGAGAAATACAACGGCCTACCGACAGACATTCAACCAGCATGCGCCAGCCCTGACCCACGTAGTCTTTACCACCGATGACCCAGCTCAATGGAATAAAGACATCTTTACCCCAGTTCGGGCCATTCTGGAACACAGCCGTACCCGGATAGTGACGACGGCCGATATGCACACCTTCATGCTCAGTCGGAATCAAAGCGCAGGTAATACCGATATCTTCTTTATCGCTTAACAAATGGTCCGGGTCATACAGCTTAAAGGCCATACCCAGCACGGTAGCGATCGGGCCCAGCGTGATATAACGCTTTTCCCACGTCAGACGAATACCCAGTACATTTTCATGATGCTCACCGGTACGCGGATCGGTGTAGCTGCCACGGCAAACCTTACCAAAGTCAGGAATACCACCGGCATCAGAACCGGCATCCGGGCTGGTCAGGGCAAAGCAAGGAATATCAATCCCTTTGGCCAGACGCGGTAAGTAGTAATTTTTTTGCTCATCGGTACCATAATGCTGCAGCAATTCGCCTGGCCCTAATGAATTAGGCACCATCACCGATACCGCAGCCGAACCTGAGCGGGTGGCAATCTTAGTAACCACACGGGCATGGGCCGTATTGCTGAATTCCTTCCCGCCGTATTTCTTTTTAATGATCATGCCCAAAAAGCCCTGATCCTTAATGAATTGCCAGGCTTGGGGCGGCAGATCTTTATACTGGGTAGAGATTTTCCAGTCGTCCAGCATGGCACACAGCTGTTCGGTCGGGCCATCCAGGAAAGCCTGCTCTTCTGGCGTCAGTGTGGCCTTTGGAATGGCATGCAGACGATCGAAATCGGGCTTGCCGGAGAATAAATCACGATCCCACCAGACGGTGCCTGCATCGACCGCTTCTTGCTCGGTTTGTGACATCGCCGGTGTGATTTTACGGAACACACCAAAAATCGGACCAGTCAGCAACAGCTGACGCAGAGGCTTTACATTAATAACAGCCAGCACAACCAGCGTCACAATGGCGACAGCCGGATGCCAGCCCAGCAATTGCACGCCGGCACCGGCGCCTGCAAGTAATAACAACGATGAAAGCCACAATGGAGCGCGGCTGTAGGCCAGCGCAATCAGTGCAACGAAGGCAACAAGCAGACACATTAAAATAG
>JBOFGM010000131.1:0-1408 GCA_051649105.1 Iodobacter sp.
ACTTTGAAACGACGGTGAACCGGCCCCTGACGGCGTGGGTGCGGGGGGTGAACAGCTTTTTACCTGATTCGATCGCCGTGCTGTGGGCCAAAGCCGTTTCTGATGATTTTCATGCCCGTTTTTGCGCCTTTGCCCGGCATTACCGCTATTTATTACTGAATCATCCGGTGCGCCCGGCGTTGTGGTCCGGACGGATGGGCTGGGCTTTTCAGGAGCTGGATGTAGAGGCCATGCAGGCGGCCATGACTTATTTAATGGGTCAGCATGACTTTACCAGTTTCCGGGCGGCTGAATGCCAGGCTAAATCCCCCGTTAAAACCATGACGCGCGCCACCTTGCAACAAGAAGGCAGCCTGCTTATTTTTGACTTTTCTGCTGATGCATTCTTACATCATATGGTTAGAAATATTGTTGGAGCCTTACTGCATATTGGCAAAGGCAATGCATCGCCCGAATGGATGGCGGATTTGATCCTGGCTTGCGATCGATCAGCTGCGCCACCGACGTTTATGCCAGACGGACTCTACCTTGCTGGTGTAAGCTATCCCCCTGAATACGGTCTGGCCAGTGAGCCGGAATTACGTCACGGTTTGATTTAACGGTGTGATCTATGAAACCACGTATCAAAATTTGCGGTCTGCGTGATCCGGAAATGGCTCGCCTGACGGCAGAGCTGGGGGCCGATGCGATTGGTCTGGTGTTTTATCCGCCCAGCCCGCGCAATGTGGATATTGATACGGCGGCACACATCGTGGCGGCCTTGCCGGCTTTTGTCAGCAGCGTGGGCTTGTTTGTGAATGCGGATCTCGCTTTTGTTAAAAGCGTGCTGGCGGCGGTGCCGCTGGACCTGCTGCAGTTTCACGGCGATGAATCGCCGGAGTATTGCCGGCAGTTTGGCCGCTCTTATTTAAAGGCCGTCAGGGTAACCCCCGATATAAATTTGTTAGAATACGTCCGTCCCTTTATGGATGGCCTGTGCAAGGGCATTTTAGTGGATGCCTATGTGGAAGGCGTGCCTGGTGGCACCGGAGAGGCGTTTGACTGGAATCTGTTACCCAAAGATTTACCCTTGCCGCTGATATTATCCGGAGGATTACATCCGGAAAATGTATTTGCGGCAATTCGCAGCGTAAGACCTTGGGCCGTTGATGTATCACGCGGCGTAGAAAGCAGCAGAGGCATTAAGGATGCAGCAAAAATTGCTGCGTTTATTAATCAAGCAGAGAGAAATGCGCATGAGTAAAACAGCACACGACCAGCAGCCCTATCAGCAACCTGATTCCCAGGGCCATTTCGGCCAGTTCGGCGGTATTTTTGTTGCCGAAACACTGATCCCGGCGCTTGATGAGTTGCGGATTGAATTCGAAAAAGCGATGCAGGACCCTGCATTTCTGGCCGAATATCATAG
>JBOFGM010000132.1:0-4492 GCA_051649105.1 Iodobacter sp.
ATTTATTCAGGGTAAAAACCCCGGCTGCACGGCTGCCCGCTGCAAGACGCATCACTAATACATCTTTGCGGCCAACGGTTTTAACGCCGGCAGAGGCAATTCCAAGTTCCACCCCGGCAACAGGGTAAAGCAGGGCAGGATCAAGCGTGGGCAGATTCACAGGCATGGCAGAGATCTCTTGGCAAAAGCATGATTGTAAAGCACCCGTGCCCGCTGCGGCATGATCTGTCGGTTTTTCTGGTGGCCTGCCGGGTTAAAAGCGTAATGGACATCCAAAATTAATATTTGCCTGGCAATAATTGGCATGGCAACAGTTGGTAGCGCAATATATCTTGAATACAAAGTCGGCCATCCATTAAAGTGACTCTTTGCTGCTGTTCTGGCATTCCATTTCCGGTTGTTGCTATGTCTGTTGCTGATCAAAAAACCTCCCGCGGCGTGTTATATACCGTAACGGCTTTTTTAATCTGGGGCTTATTTACCCTGTATTGGAAGCCATTACATGAAGTGCCCGCACTGCAAATTCTTTGCCATCGTATTATTGGGTCGGCGCTGTTTGTGGCCATGGTCCTGATGGTGCAGAGAAACTGGCAATGGTTTATTCCCAGTTTAAAAAATCGCCGGGTATTGGGCCTGTTTGCCCTGTCTTCCATGCTGATTTCCAGTAATTGGCTGCTGTATATCTGGGCCGTGAATGCCAACCGGATTGTGGATGCCAGCCTGGGTTATTTTATTAATCCATTAATCAGTGTTTTGCTGGGTCGATTATTTCTGGGTGAAAAGCTGGGCCGGCCGCAGTTTTTTGCGGTGATTCTGGCCGCCTGCGGGGTATTGTGGATTACGCTGGCCGCCGGCACCCTGCCATGGATTGCTTTAAGCTTGGGTTTAACCTTTGGGATTTATGGTTTGCTGCGTAAAAAAGCCAGCCTGCCATCCCTGGAAGGCCTTGCTTTAGAAACCTTTTTAATGACGCCGGTGGCTTTATCCATTTTGCTGTGGTTTCACTCGCAGGGATTAAGTGCTTTTGGCGGTATCAGCTTTAAGGTGGATGCCTTATTAATGGGCGCTGGCGTGGTCACCGCATTACCCTTATTGATGTTTGCCACCGGGGCGCGCTCACTGAAGCTGGCAACGGTCGGTTTAATTCAATATATCGGCCCGACCATGCAATTATTATTAGGCGTTTTACTGTATCAGGAGCCTTTTGGCCGTGATCGCTTAATTGGCTTTGTGCTGATCTGGACCGCGCTGATTATTTATTCGGCCGCAGGTTTATTGCATTACTGGCAAGAGCGCCGGGCGTTGCTGGCTGATTCTTAGCTTGGGATACGGGGATCACCTGGGGGCTTAATCTGCCACGGCTGATCCTGATCAATTTAAGCCATGGGCATGGTAAGGGAGCGGCGGGAATGGCGCTATAATTTCGATTTGCCCCTTGATTAGCCCAACCTATGCTTGCTGAGCAGTTTGATCTGATATTAATGCTGCTTCAGCAAATGTGTGTGTATTTGCTGATTGCCTATCTGCTGTCTAAAACCCCCTTATTTACCCCTTTAATGCAGGTTACGATACGGCTGCCGCATAAGGTGGCCTGCTATTTTATCTTCTCTACTTTTTGTATTTTAGGCACTTATCTGGGGCTGAATGTTTCCGGCTCTATTGCCAATACCCGGGCCATTGGCGCGGTATTGGGCGGCTTATTGGGCGGGCCTTCGGTGGGGCTGGCCATTGGTTTTACCGGTGGTTTGCACCGCTATTCGCTGGGCGGGCCAACGGCGCTGGCCTGTATGATTTCCACGCTGGCCGAAGGTTTATTCAGTGGTCTGGTGCATCGCTATTTAATACAAAAAGGCCGGGTGGATTTATTATTTCAGCCGCTGCTGGTGGCATCGGTAGCCCTGATTGCTGAAATTATGCAAATGCTGATTATTCTGGGGGTGGCGCAGCCCTTTGCCAAATCACTGGCGCTGGTGCAAGACATTGGTATTCCCATGATGATTGCCAATACCGTGGGTTCCGCCATGTTTATGCGCATGCTGCTGGACCGGCGCGCCATGTTTGAAAAATATTCCAATGCTTTTTCTGCCAAAGCCCTG
The DNA here is from genome assembly GCA_051649105.1 of Iodobacter sp. Classification (GTDB taxonomy): domain Bacteria; phylum Pseudomonadota; class Gammaproteobacteria; order Burkholderiales; family Chitinibacteraceae; genus Iodobacter. Next base: position 2,097 of record JBOFGM010000132.1, read on the forward strand.
CGGATTGCGGCCCGCAGTGAGGGCGCGATGCGGGCGGGTTTTGATGAAGAAAACTCGATGAAAGTGGCCCGGATTTTGCAGGAAGAGCTGGGGGTCAGTGCCGTTTCCATGACCGACCGCACCAAATTACTGGCCTTTATTGGCAGCGGTGCCGATCATCATTTACCGGGGGCCGCCATTACCTCCGAGCATACCTTTGCCGCCATCCGGGATAACCGCGTGGTTTATGCTGATGGCAATGAAGTGCCTTATATCTGTACGATCAGGCCTGATTGTCCGCTGGGCTCCACTCTGGTGATTCCGCTCTGGGGAGAGGGCGGGCAGGTAATTGGCACCATTAAGCTGTATGAAAACCGGGGAAAATTGTTTTCCCGCTTAAACCGCACCCTGGGAGAGGGGATTGCCCGGCTGCTTTCCACGCAGATTTTATCCGGGCGGATTGAAGCGCAGCAGCAATTATTGGTGCAAACCGAAATCAAGCTTTTGCATGCTCAGGTGAATCCGCATTTCTTATTTAATGCGCTTAATACCATCAGCGCGGTGATCCGCCGGGACCCGGACCGGGCGCGGCAATTAATTCAGTATTTATCGGTTTTCTTTCGTAAAAACCTGAAACGCACCCATGATGAAGTGACCCTGGCCGACGAAATTGAGCATATCAATGCCTATTTGCAAATTGAGCTGGCCCGTTTTTCTGGTAATTTAGCGGTCGATATTGATTTAAATGGTGCAATTTTGCAGACCAAATTACCGGCCTTTTCTTTGCAGCCGATTGTGGAAAACGCCATTAAACATGGCACAGCCCAGCTGTTTGAGCAGGGGCGTATTCATATTTATGCGGAATATGGCCATGAAAAACTGGCTTTGCATATTGAAGATAATGCCGGGCTTTACCGCCCGGAATCCATCTCCGATGGCCTTGGGATGAATCTGGTGGATCGCCGGATTAAAGCCCGCTATGGCGCGCAATATGGTATTTCTGTGCAATGTATTCCCGAACAATATACTCGTATCAGCCTGAATTTACCGCTGCAGAGCAGCACGCTTTCCTCGGACGTTTTATGTTAACAGCCCTGATTATTGATGATGAACCGCTGGCCCGTGATGAATTACGGGCTTTAATTGCTGTGGATGAGGGGATTGAAATTGTTGGTGAAGCGGGCAATGCCATTGAGGCGATGTCTGCCATTCACCGCTGGCATCCGGATGTGATTTTTTTAGATATTCAGATGCCTAAGATTAACGGGCTGGAACTGGCGGCGATGCTGGACCCGGATTCCTTACCGCATATTGTTTTTGTGACCGCTTTTGATGAATTTGCGGTAAGGGCCTTTGAAGAACACGCTTTTGATTATCTGCTTAAACCGGTTGAAGCCTCCCGGCTGGGCAAAACACTGGAGCGGCTGCATAAGGTGCGGCTGCCGCAAAATATAGCGGCCTTAACGCCGGAGCTGACCCAGCTGCCGTGCCACGGGCATAACCGGATTTGTTTAATGCCGATTGCCGAGGTGGAATACGCCAGCTCAAAGTTAAGCGGGGTATATCTGGTGGGCCAGGACGGGCAGGAGCGCTTTACCGTGCTGACACTTAAAACTCTGGAGCAAAGAACGCCGCTGCTTCGCTGCCATCGCCAGTACCTGATTAATTCGCAGCGGATTGCTGAAATTCAGTTTGCAGAAAACGGTGCCGCGGAGATTATCACCCGCTCGGGTCTGTCGGTACCGGTGAGCCGGCGCTATCTGAAGGCATTAAAAGATGCCTTGGGCATAGAAAGTTAAGCGGCAAATAAAAAAAAGTTCAACCGCTTAATCTTACAGGCGACCGCTTACAACCACCGGCTGCCGTTAACGCACAATCCCAGTCCCGGCCATAAAGCTATTCCGTACAGTGATGGAATTCTTTCCAGGAGACTGTCATGGATCATGCACTCACATTTGTGATCAGCACGCTCTGTATCTTGATGATTTGCTACCGCTTTTACGGGGTGTTTTTCGTTCGCAAGGTACTTAATATTAATGATGCTGATACCACCCCCGCTCATGAGTTAAAAGACGGTAAAGATTATTTACCGACTAAAAAATGGGTGGCTTTTGGCGGTCACTTTGCCGCTATTGCTGCAGCCGGCCCCTTGGTTGGCCCCGTGCTGGCAGCTCAGTATGGTTATTTGCCGGGCTTTCTGTGGCTGTTGATCGGCTGTGTGATCGGCGGTGCGGTACATGACACGGTGGTGCTGTTTGCTTCCATGTCACACCATGGCAAGTCTTTATCCGAAGTGGCTAAATCCGAGCTGGGCCCGATTGCCGGCTGGTGTACCGGTCTGGCGATGCTGTTTATTATTACAATTACTATGGCCGGTCTGTCCATGGTGGTGGTTCATGCGCTGGAACGTAACCCAT
>JBOFGM010000133.1:0-1900 GCA_051649105.1 Iodobacter sp.
GCCGCCCCGGTGCGAATTTGCCGCAGCCATCTGGCAGACACAGGCGAGATCCGGGCTTTGGTGGTCAATACCGGTAATGCCAATGCCGGCACCGGGCTGGATGGCTATGAGCGCGCCAAGAAAATCTGTTTTGCCTTGGCTGAACGCCTTGATATCAGCCCGGCACAGGTACTGCCGTTTTCTACCGGCGTGATCCTGGAACCGCTGCCGGCAGATAAAGTAATTGGTGCGCTGGATGCAGCCATCAGTGATCTGGCACCGGCCAACTGGTTTGAAGCCGCCAATGCCATTATGACGACCGATGTGGCCCCCAAAGCGGCCAGCAAAAAGATCACGCTCGATGGTAAAACCGTGACGCTGACCGGTATCAGTAAGGGTGCGGGCATGATTCACCCTAATATGGCCACCATGCTGGGTTATCTGGCCACCGATGCGGCCGTGTCGCAAGCGCTGCTGCAAGAATTAGTCAGCTGGTCGGCGGACCGCTCGTTTAATTCGATTACGGTAGATGGCGACACCAGCACCAATGACAGTTTTATTCTGATTGCCACTGGCAAAGCCGGCAATACAGAAATTACGGATAACAGCAGCGCGGACTTTATCACCCTGCGCGATGCCGTACTGGAAATCAGCCAGACGCTGGCTAAAGCCATTATTCGTGATGGCGAAGGCGCAACTAAGTTTATTACCATTAATGTGGAAGGCGGCTTAAGCCGTGCCGAATGTAAGGCAGTTGGCTATGCCATTGGCCGCTCGCCACTGGTTAAAACGGCCTTTTTTGCCTCCGACCCAAATCTGGGCCGTATTCTTTGCGCCATTGGTTATTCTGCGGTGGACAATCTGGATGTCGATACGCTGGAAGTCTGGCTGGATGATGTGCTGGTAGCCAAAGACGGCGGCCGCTTTGCCGGTTATCAGGAAGAAGATGGTCAGCGGGTGTTAAAGCAGTCTGAAATCAGCATTACAGTAAAACTGAACCGCGGCGAAGAAAACGCCACCATCTGGACCTGCGATTTCTCTTATGACTATGTAAAAATCAATGCAGATTATCGCAGCTGATACGTAAAACAGGGCGGGCATTATGCCTGCCCTTTTTCTTAAAATAAATTCATTGAAGCTTACAAATAAACTCAGTTGAGCAGCACATTCGCCATCCCATCCAACCGCTCCTTAACTTTTTCACACTGAGGCATTACCTGGTTTATCAACCTGTAAAATCGCTCACTGTGGTTGTGTTCGGCAAGGTGGCAAAGCTCGTGCAGAATCACGTAGTCGATGCAATCTCTGGGTGCTTTGACCAGATGTGGGTTGAGGGTTAATCGCCCGGCGGGTGAGCAGCTTCCCCATTGGGTTTGCATGGTCAGGATTCGCAATGGTGGCTTTTCGCTCACCCATAATGCCTGCTCCAGCATGGCATCTATTCTGCGGGCAAATACATCTTTTGCTCGCGCTTTGTACCAATCGGTGAGTAATCCACTGATTTTCTCTGCTGATTTTTCCCGCACAGTGACTTCGATCTTTCCGCGTAACAACTTCACGGAGGGTTTGGCCGCTGGGTTTTCAAGCACCTTCAGCACATACTGTTTGCCAAGATAGAAGTAGCTTTCGCCGCTGATATACTGCCGTGGACGAACATGTTCTATACGGCTGCCAAACTCGCGTAATTGCTGATAAATCCAACGGGCGCGGTGTTTGGCTGCGGCAATGACTTCTTCATCGCTCGCAGTTTCCGGAGCGCTGATTTGCACACGACAATCTGGCAAAACCTTAATCAGAATTTTGCTGGTTTGACCAGATCTTGGCAGTCGTTCAAAACAAATTGGCTCGTCAGCGTAACTGAAACACAGCTTTGATTTGTTGAGCACTGACTTAATCGCGATACTCACCTCAAACCCCGGCT
>JBOFGM010000134.1:0-5263 GCA_051649105.1 Iodobacter sp.
AACAAGGCATCGATGTTGAGCTGGATGATTTCCCGCGCATGACTTACGCCGATGCGATGCGTTTATACGGTTCAGACAAGCCTGACTTGCGGGTTACTCTGCAGTTCACTGAGCTGACTGATCTGATGAAGACAGAAGAATTTAAAGTCTTCCGTGGTGCTGCGGATATGGAAAACGGCCGCGTGGTGGCCTTGCGCGTGCCAGGCGGCGCTTCGATCAGCCGTAAAGAAATCGACGAATATACTAAATTTGTTGCGATCTACGGTGCCAAGGGTCTGGCATACATCAAGGTTAATGATGTAACCAAGCTGACCAATGGCGAAGACTCCGGTCTGCAGTCGCCGATTGTGAAGCATCTGTCTGAAGCAGGCCTGCAAGAAATTATTGCCCGTACCGGCGCACAAAATGGCGATTTGATTTTCTTTGGTGCAGATAAAGCCAAGATTGTGAATGAAGCCATTGGTGCACTGCGGATTAAAGTCGGCCATGAAAAGGGTGAAGAAGGCGGTTACTTTGCTCAGGGCTGGAAGCCAATGTGGGTGATTGACTTCCCTATGTTTGAACATGATGAAGAAGCCGACCGCTGGACGGCTTGTCACCATCCGTTTACTGCGCCGCAAGATGGTCACGAAGACATGCTGGATACTAATCCGGGCGCATGTATCGCTAAAGCCTACGATATGGTGTTGAATGGCTCCGAAATCGGTGGTGGTTCGATCCGTATTTACCGCGAAGAAATGCAGTCTAAAGTATTCCGCGCGCTGAAGATTGATGCCGAAGAAGCTCAAAACAAATTTGGCTTTCTGCTGGAAAATCTGCAGTTTGGTGCACCTCCGCACGGTGGTCTGGCCTTTGGTCTGGATCGTCTGGTGACGCTGATGGTGGGCGCAGAATCCATCCGTGATGTGATTGCCTTCCCTAAGACTCAGCGTGCTCAGTGTCTGTTGACCGATGCGCCAAACAGCGTGGATGAAAAGCAATTGCGTGAATTGCATATTCGCCTGCGTCAAAAAGCAGAAGTCGCTGCAGGTTAAGTTTTTAAGCTGTAAAAAAAGCACTCACGTCGTGGGTGCTTTTTTTTGTCTTAAATAAATGAATAAAGCCGGGTTTTATGCTTGAGTGTTGCTCTTAATCCAATATTTGCCGTGGTACTTAGTTTTTTTATTCTGGGTGAAAGCTTAAATCTGCCAATGTTTGCAGGCGGGGCCATTGCCGTTGTGGGTCTATTTTTGTGCAATAAGTAGCTGTTATTTTACAGTGCAGAGGTTGTGCCGGGTTTATCGGGGGGTAAATTGAGGTTGTAAGGATATGACTATTAGCCATCTGATGTTGCAGATGGGGGTTTATCTGGTTTAAGAAATACCGAAAACGCATGCCTTTAGAATATGTAAGAAAAAATAAGAGCTTATGAGTGGATTACCCGGGTGCATATTTCTTATCTGACGGATAAAATAGGGTAATTAGTAAATCCTGATGAAGAAACATGGAAAGGTATAGTAAGGATTTGTACCATAGTTGTGGGCATGCTGTGGTTGCTATTGAAGGCAGCATGGCCGATGAGAGTGAATATGCACCGCGCTCAGGATTTTTTTGCGCCCAGTGTATGCAATCGGTACAACGACTTTTTTATACGCAAATCTACGTTAATTTGCAGCAAATTTCACCAGGAATGGCCGCTTTTGTGCTGGAAATCAGCGATAGCGGCCCGGTTTTTGCAGAGTTTTTGGCGGCTTTGGGCTTTGTATCCCGCCAGGCCTCGTTCAGTGAATTAGAGCCAGGCGGAGTGGCGGGGCTTTTACCCGTCTGGCGCAAAGAGTTTTGGTTTGAGGTGAATATCCAGCCGGCGCATGTGATTGCGCTGATGGCCCGGATACGGGAAGAGGCCTATTTGCTGGCAGAATATCTGCCCGACGGGGTGGCGGCAGTGCATTTTGCCGATTTCCCTGGTGAGGGCCTTCCTTCCATGGCCGATGCCGATAAGACCGAGTAAAAATGCGGCGAGCCTGGCTCGCCGCTTTTTTTTACTCTGCCGCTTCAGCAAACAGTGTTTGCCACAGCTGCCGCACGGCAGCCAGCTGATGCAGAATCGGCTCCATCATGGCCGGAGTCAGCTCGGTACCATTTAAACGGCTGCGGTGCTGCAGGCGGCGTAATTCCCGGTAGGCATCCGCCGCATGGCGGGCGGCATCCTCAGGAATTAAGCCACGCTGCGCTGCCGTTGCCAGCAGGGCGATATTGCCGCTGTTCAGGCAGAATTCACGGTGCTCACGGGCATGGGCCAGGATCAGATATTGCATAATAAATTCAATATCAACGATGCCTCCGCGCACATGTTTCACATCTTCCGGGTTGGCCGGATGGGTTTCCAGCATCCGCTTACGCATGGTGCTGACTTCCAGTCGCAGTTTTTCTAAGTCACGCGGCATGCGCAAAATATCTTCCCGGATCGCGGCAAAAGCATGGCCCACAACCGGATCCCCGGCGCAGTAACGGGCGCGGGTCAGTGCCTGATGCTCCCACACCCAGGCCGATTCATGCTGGTACTGAGAAAAGGCGCTGATACTGGAAACCAGTAAGCCAGAAGAGCCATTGGGGCGCAGACGCAAATCAATATCGTATAAATGCCCGGCTGGCGTGAGTGCCGTCAGCCAGTTCACCACCCGTTTGGCGAACTTGGCATAGACTTCTGCCGCATTGGGGTGATCATCGTCATAGAGATAAACCAGATCAAGGTCAGAGGCAAAGCCCAGCTCTTTGCCGCCCAGCTTGCCATAACCAATCACGGCAAATTGCGGCTCGGGGCGATGTTTACCCGGCAACTCCTGCCAGACTTGTTCCAGCGTGACGGTGAGCATTAAATCAGCCAGATCAGATAAATGATCTGAAACGGTTTCTAACACCAGAAGGCCGCCTAAATCCTGGCAAACCAGGCGAAAGACCTGAGCATGCTGAAAATGGCGCAGGCAATCCATTTTGGCTTCGGTGTCATCCCCCAGATCACGGAGTTCCCGTCTTAAAATCTGGCCCAGCTTAGGCCAGTCCGGGCTTTGTTCCAGCAGGCGGAAATCCAGTAATTCATCCAGCAAAATAGGGTGGCGGGTCAGATATTGAGATACCCATGGGCTGGCGCTGTACAGGCTGGCGAGGCGCTTTAAGGTTTGCGGGTGCTCTGCCAGCAGGGCCAGATAGGATTCACGGCGGCTGATGGCCTCCAGCAAATCTAAAATGCGGGTAAAGGTGGCGTCCGGATTATCAAAGCTGGCCGCTACCTTAATTAAGGGTGGCAAAATGCTGTCGATGCGTTTACGGCAGCGATCCGGCATTTGCAGATAGCGGCTGCTGTTTTGCATCGCAGCCAGCCGGCGGTTGATTTCGCCAGGATTTTCAAATCCCAGCTCGGCCAGTCCGCTGCTGTCACCTTCCTGGGCCGTTTGCCAGATGGCCGCCTGCGGATGCGCATCACCTTTATCCGGCGGCAGCAGAAATACATGCTCAAAATGCTGGGTGATCCGGGCGCGGTGAATGGCCAGTTGCTCACCAAAAAGATCCCAGCTGGCAAACCCCATGCTCAGCGCAATCCGCTGCTGATCTTCAATATTAAGGGGCAGCATCTGGGTCTGGGCATCGTCCAGATACATCAGCCGGTGTTCCAGGTTGCGTAAGAATTTGTAAGCGTCTTGCAGCTCGGCAACCGCATCCAGGGTCAGGGTGCCCTGACTGACCAGTTCGTTTAAAATGGCCTGAGTTGGGCGTTGTTGCAACAGTTTATTGCGCCCGCCGCGAATCAGCTGAAAAACCTGGCCGATAAATTCAATTTCGCGGATGCCGCCCGGCCCCAGCTTGATATTGTCAATTTTGTCCTTACGCGCTACTTCCCGGCGAATCTGGCTGTGTAATTCGCGCATCGAGTTATAAGCGCCGTAATCCAGATATTTGCGGTAGACAAAAGGCGTGACCATTTGCATTAAGCCGGCTTCATCCCCGGACAATGCCCGGGCCTTAATCCATGCATAACGCTCCCATTCCCGGCCTTGCGTCAGCAAGTATCCTTCCAGCGCGGCAAAGCTGCAGGCCAGCGGGCCGACATCCCCAAAGGGGCGCAGGCGCATATCCACCCGGAACACAAAACCTTCGTCGGTGATCTCTCCAATCAGGCTGATCAGCCGCTTGCCCATCAGTGCAAAATACTCGGAATTGCTGATTTTACGCGGGCCGGTGGTGCTGCCATCTTCCGGATAGATAAATATCAGGTCGATATCAGACGACACATTCAGCTCGCGCCCGCCCAGCTTGCCCATGCCCACAATAATGAGCTCTTGCACCTGGCCGGATTCTTCCCCTACCGGCTGGCCATAACGCGCATCCGGCAGCGAAACCCAGGCCAGTGCCTGATTCAGTGCCACTTCGGCCAGATCGCTGATGGTATGCATGACTTCGGTCAGATCGGATAAACCAGCCAGCTCCCGGCTGATCAGCCGGGCCATGACGGCCTGGCGCAACTGGCGCAGGCTGAGTTTTAAATGCTCATCGCTCTCTGGCGGCAGAGCGCTCAGAAAGTCTTCCATTTTGCTGCGGCTGAAGGGCTGTGCCAGATTCTGAGCCGTTTCTGTGGCTAAACCGGGGTGGCGCAGCAGCAGTTGTTGCAAGTAGCGGCTGTGCAAAAGGGCCGGGGCAAGTAAGGATTCGGTGCTTTGCTGTAGATCAATCATAGGTGACGGCTCAAAAACAGTTAAAATCACAATTCATACAACCCTAACATAGCACAGCCTGGTTTTGGCATGCCTGAGTACCCTTAATGTTTTTGTCCTCCATCTGGCAACGCCTTTCAGCATTTTTACATTGGCATTATCGATTCTTGCTGCGCACCCTGGCGGCTGCAAGTTTAATTGTGATTGCGGTTGTTTTAGCCTGGCAGTTTTATGTGCTGCCACGATTGGATAGCTATCGTCCGTGGCTGGTGCAAAAAATCAGTACAGCGACCGGCAGCCAGATCAGTATGGGGCGTTTATCCGGCGGCTGGCGTGGCATTCACCCGCATTTACGCGTGGATGACTTAAAAATTTATTCCGCCAGTCAGATCGGCCTGAAGCTGGCCTCGGTGGAGGCGGATTTATCCTGGTGGTCCTTAGTGCGCGGCCAGCCGATTTTCAGCCGGCTGGCGGCCGATGCTCCCGGTTTAACCGTGCACCGCAATATCAGCGGAGTCTGGTTTGTGGCCGGCTTTCAGGTGCAAGCGGGCAGTAATCAAAATGACAATCAATTT
>JBOFGM010000135.1:0-16805 GCA_051649105.1 Iodobacter sp.
GGCTGGCAGCAGGATGTGGAAAGCAACACCCTGGATGTGCATTTATCTCATTTACGTAAAAAACTGGCCCGGGTCGTGATTCGCAATGCACGGAATCTGGGCTGGCGGCTGGAAGAAAATAATGGCTGACTGGCTACAACGCGCCTCACTGACCCGGCGGCTGACGCTGCTGGTTTTACTGCTGACCTCCTGTACCTGGGCGGTCTTCAGTGCGGTGCTGATTTATGAAACCCGCGATGAAATCAGCGAGTTACTGGGTAAACAACTGTATGTCTATACCGATATGCTGTGGCAAAACCTGAGTGACAGCGATGATTTACAACTGCCTGTAATCAATCGCAAATCAAGCCATCATCTGCCCCGCGTGGCCTACAGCCTCTATACCCGCGATGGAACGCTGATTCTTTCCAGCTCTGAATATAATCTGCCTTTTCAGTCCCTTCCGGAAAGAAAAACCCGCACCATCGAGCTTAATGGCCACCACTGGGAAATCGCCATCCGGCAAAATGATGAGCGCCAGCTGATCGTCGGGGAACCTCACCAAAAACGCGATCAGCTGATCGATGAAATTGTCGCCTATATCGGTATTACTGCAGGCCTGGCGCTGGCGGTTTTACTGCCCTTGCTGTTGCTGGGTATCCGCCGGGGGCTGTTACCGCTGCGCGCCGTCGATGCAGAATTGGCCCGCCGGGCACCCGATAATTTAGAAGCGCTGGATTTGCCCGTGCCGCAAGAAATTGCGCCGCTGCGCGACCGGCTCAATACCCTGTTTGCTCAGGTCAGTACCACGCTGGAGAAAGAGCGCCGCTTTACCGCCGATGCCGCACATGAGCTGCGTACACCGCTGGCCGGCTTAAGAGTCCAGCTGGAACTGGCACAAGGCAGCCCGCGCCCTGAAACCCGTGAAAAAGCCTTGCGTCAGGCCCTGCTGGGAGTCGATCGAAGCACCCATCTGGTCGGACAACTGTTAGAGCTGGCCCGTCTGGACTATGCAAGCGTCACCGCCGATCAAAGTATCGATATGGCTAAACTGACCGGGCTGGCACTGCAAGATGCCGGCTTCAGCCATACCAGCCTGCATTCAGAAGATGCCATTCCCTGGCGCGGACATCCCGCCCTGCTGGCGCTGCTGCTGCGCAATCTGCTGGATAACGCCAGACGCTATGCCGGCGAAGACGCCACCATTTCCGTACATATCAGCCAGCGCTCCGTTTGTATCAGCGATAATGGCCCCGGCGTTCCGCCGGATGTTCTGGCCAGGCTGGGAGAGCGCTTTTATCGCCCGCCCGGGCAAAGCCAGACCGGTGCCGGGCTGGGCCTGTCGATTGTGTACCGGATCGCCGAATTACATACTGCCACTGTCACACTGGCCAGTGAAAATGGCTTTCAAGTGACGTTAAGCCAGGAACCCTGATATGTCTGAGCAACACAGCCACCCGCATGATCTGCCAGGCGGGCACAATGCCAGCCATGATCACACCTTTGACCATGCTCATCATCACCATGATCATGGCAAACCCAGCTCGCAAAAAAGGCTGTTGCTGGCGCTGATTATTACCGGAGGCTTTGGCTTTGTTGAGCTGGCCGGCGGGATTATCACCGGCTCTCTGGCACTGATTTCTGATGCCGGGCATATGTTTACCGACTGTGCCGCCCTGTTGCTGGCGCTGATTGCCAATCTGATCGGCCAGCGCCCGGCCAATGCAGAAAACTCCTATGGCTATGCCCGGGCCGAGGTCATCGGAGCTCTGATCAATAGCCTGGCCATGATTGCGCTGGTGGTCTGGATTGTAGTGGAAGCCGTAACCCGCTTATTAAACCCGCACCCTATCAATGGGATGGGGGTGATGATTATTGCGGTGATTGGTTTATTCGTAAATGTCATTTCTGCCTGGCAGTTGTCGCATGATCATGACAATCTGAACAGCCGCGCCGCAATGATTCATGTACTGGGTGATTTACTGGGGTCGGTCGCCGCCATTACCGCCGGGGCGGTGATTTACTTTACCGGCTGGCAGGCCATTGATCCGATTTTATCGCTGGTTGTTTCCCTGCTTATTTTGCGTTCGACCTGGTCCTTACTCAGCCAGTCCACCCATGTGCTGATGGAAGGCGTGCCGCTGCATTTAAATCTGGAAGAAATCGGCCAGGCACTGGCCAGTGAAAAAGGCGTGGTGGAGGTCAATGATTTGCATATCTGGAATATTTCGGGTGGCAAAGTGGCCCTGTCGGCGCATATTGTGATCGAAAAACCAGAAACTTGGCCCTTGCAGCTCAAGCATATAAACCAGATGCTGGCAGAACGTTACAATATTGAACATATCACCTTGCAGGCCACATGGTTTAGTATTCGACCCACACACAGTATTCCTATCCGCCGTATCCGGCATTAAACCGCCGGACAAGCTGTTTGGGACTGATCAGAAATACTTAAGGATAAATATGCGACGCTTTCTTCTGTTGGCCCTGATTACCGGTCTTGCCAATGCATCGGAATATGGCAATTCCCCTCCGCCAGGCGCAGACAAGGGCGGTGGTACCACCTTTTCCCGTCTGCTGAAAGAAACCCCGTTGCCAGTACCGGAAGAGCAAGAATTTACCAAGCCGGATCCGGCCAAAATCGGTAAATGGCAGGAATTTATTGCCAATTATGACTCCAAAATGAATCAGTTTTATCTGGCGCTGGACAGCATTTCGATTGGTGAAGATAAGATTGTCCGCTATGCCGTGGCAGTGACCACCAAGGGCAGCGATGTCAGAAATGTCAGCTATGAAGGCCTGGATTGCAAAACCAAGCAATACCGCGGTTATGCCTATTTAAGCGGGGATAAATGGCAGAATCTGAACCGGCAATGGGAAGTAATCGTCAAAAATAAGCGCAATGGCTATCAGGAAAAACTACGGAAAGAATTCTGCTGGGGCGGTGAGCCATCCACCGTACCTAAAATTGTTGATTCAATGACCAGTGATGAACCGATCAAAATGGTTCATTAATCAAAAAAGGAGCCCCGTGGCTCCTTTTTTTATCTCAGCGCAAAGTCAGTACCATATTATCGCGGTGAATTAATTCAGATTCATCGATATAACCCAGCGTGGCTTCAATCTGACCGGTTGGCAAACGCATAATACGGCGCGTTTCAATGGCGCTGTAATTGGCCAGACCCCGGGCGATTTCTGTATCCATGGTGTCGACACAGCTGACCACATCCCCGCGGGAGAAATCTCCCACCACATCCTGCACCCCAATCGGCAATAAGCTGGAGCCCTGCAAACGCAGCGCACGCACCGCGCCGGCATCCAGCACCACTTTGCCTTTTAATTGCAGATGATCGGCAATCCATTGTTTCTTGGCCGCCAGCGGTGAAGATGGCGCCGTCAGCTGCGTACCAATCCGCTCGCCTTTTGCCAGCCGGGTCAGTACTTCCGGCTCCCGGCCACAGGCAATCACAGTGGAAGCGCCACTGCCTGCCGCGCGTTTTGCCGCAATAATCTTGGTATACATGCCGCCCGTTCCCACACTGGAGCCTGCTCCGCCGGCCATTTCTTCCAGAGCGGAGTCCCCCGCTTCGGCTTCTTCCACCAGTTTCGCAGCCGGATCTTTACGCGGATCCACCGTAAACAGCCCGGCCTGATCGGTCAGAATCACCAGCGCATCGCCTTCAATCAGATGTGTGACCAGCGCGCCCAGCGTGTCATTATCGCCAAATTTAATTTCAGCGGTGACCACGGTGTCATTTTCATTAATGATGGGAATCACACCCAGATTCAGCAGGGTGAGCAAGGTCGAGCGGGCATTTAAATAGCGGGTACGGTCAGCCAGATCTTCATGGGTCAGTAAGACCTGGGCCGTTTTTAAGCCATGGGCACGAAAAGCGCTCTCATAAGCCTGACAAAGCCCCATTTGCCCAACGGCAGCGGCCGCTTGTTTTTCATGAACGGAGGTCGGCTTTTGCGTCCAGCCCAGACGGGCCACGCCTTCGGCAATCGCACCGGAGGAAACCAGCACCACCTGCTTGCCCATTTTTGAAACTTCGGCAATTTCCTGGGCCCAGCGTAATAATGCGGCATGATCTAAGCCGCGACCTTCATTGGTCACCAAACTAGAACCGACTTTCACCACAATGCGGTGAGCGGTATGGATAATGCTTTGCGACGACATAGCCATTTCCTTGTGCAAGGCTTGGCATTATCCTAGAAACGGCGCAAGACCGCAGTGGTTTCAAACTGAGTATTTTGACCAGAATCACAGATACCGTCTGCCGGCCGGTGTGACCTTGTCAGATTTGGCCTTTTGCTGCGACTAATCCTTTATTCCCTTCTCTGATCCGGGCTCCTATGCGCTTTAGTAAACCTCTGTTATTTCTGGCCTGCCTGCTGCCCCTGCTCTGGATTGGCTTTGCCACGGTTCAGGCGATTAATCCCATTGAATTTCTGACCCGCCAGACCGGCACATGGACGCTGAATTTTCTGCTGATCACGCTGGCGGTGACCCCGCTGCGACGCATCACGGGCTATGGCAAACTACTGCTTTACCGCCGTATGCTGGGTTTATATGTATTTTTTTATGCCCTGCTGCATGCGCTGACTTTCTTTGTCTTTGATCACGGGCTGGATCCGGCCGCCATCTGGCATGACGTGGTCAAACGCCCTTTTGTTACCGTGGGGTTTTTAGCCTTTGTCCTGCTGATCCCGCTGGCAGCCACCTCGAATCAGGCGGCGATCAGGCGGCTGAAACGCCAATGGCAGCGGCTGCATCAGCTGGTTTATCTGATTGCCGGGCTGGGTGTTTTGCATTATTTATGGCTGGTTAAAAAAGACTTAAGCACACCGCTGATTTATGCGGCCTTGCTGGCATTGCTCTTTTTACTGCGCACGCCATGGGCGAGACGCCTGGACCGTAAAAAACCCAAACCGGCCATCGCTTAAACCCGGGAGGGGTTTAAGGATTAAGCCGGTATTGATCTTCAGCTGGCGGGCAGTAAAAAGCGGGCAATATCAATACCCCATTTATCCGGTGATTCATGGCCGGTAATCCGGTCTGCGCCGCCCAGACCCATGGGTTTAGAAAGATCGATTTCTACCGGCACAATATAAGTATTGGCTTTGGTGCTGAAAACAGCTTTAACCCGTGGCATTAATAAATTGCCTTCATTTTGCTCCAGCACCACCGCCAGCCGGCCTGATTCCAGCTTAACCAAAGAGCCCACCGGATAAATCCCGATCGTGCGCATAAAAGCCTGCACCAGTACCGGATTAAAATGAAATTTGCTCCATTCCCAGAGTTTTTTTAATCCTTCTGAGGCCGGCATGCCCTTGTGATAACAGCGGTCTGAAGTAATGGCATCATAAACATCCACCACCGAGGACATTTGCGTTAATTGGCTGATTTGCTCACCAGGAAGCTGATGCGGATAACCACTGCCATCCATCCGCTCATGGTGATGCAGGGTAATTTCTAAAGGAATATCGCCAATTGAATCAATCCCCAATAAAATCTTATGCCCCTCTTCCGGGTGAGTGCGCATAATGGCAAATTCGGCTTCGGTTAAACGCCCTGGTTTATTCAGAATCTCATTGGGCACCATGGTTTTACCGGTATCGTGCAATAAACCGCCAATCCCCGCCTGACGAATTAAATCGGCCGGAAAATTCATACTTTTGGCAAAGGTCACCATCAGGGTACAAACGCTGACCGAATGCAAAAAAGTATATTCGTCTTTATCTTTAATGCCGGATAAACCTAATAAAGCACTGCTATTGCGCAAAATAGAATCGGTAATGGCCTCAACCACCTCCTCCACATCATCCATCTGAATGGCTTTACCCATCCGGGCATCCTGCATCACGCTGCGCACCAGACTATGAGCCTGCTTATGCACCCGCTGGGCCCGCTTCATTTCCTCGGCCGTGGAGACACGGATGACCGGGGCGGGAGCCGACGCCATTTTCACCATTTCGGCTTCGATTTCTGCGCTGACTTCTTCCACCGTCGGCGCATGGGCATAGTCCAGCCCCCGGTCGGTATCGATATAAACCTCACGCGCGCCGGAAGCGGTGATTTTTTGTAAATCTTCATCCGTTTTAATAACAAACTGCTTTCGCAAAAAAGGGTGATCCATCCAATCTACGTTCAAATCATGAACATACATGCCAATTTTTAGCACTGAACAAGGAATTTTCTTAATCATGATTGAGCTCTGTTGATATTTATTTCACGGCCATTGCAGTGTCACAGAGGCGGATTCCCTGAGCTGGCCAACCGTGGTTTTAGAAACACGATCAATCCAGAGCCAGCAGAAGCCGGATACAATCTGCTGCTTCCTTATCTTAGGCCGAAGGCCGCTTCCATGCTTAAATTAACCTTTATTAACTTACATGATTTAAGCCAACTGGAAATCAGGGTTGAACCGGGCACGATGCTGATTAATGCAGTCAGAACCCTCGTCAGCGATGGCGGGTTAAAGCTGCCATGGCGCTGCGGGCAAGGCACCTGTGGAGCCTGCCAGGTTCGGCTTGAGCATGCAGGCAGCGGCCAGATGGTGACGCTGAGCCGCAAAGAAAGAAATGTGCTGGCCCGCCACGCCGGCCTTGCCGCTGAATCCCCACTGACCCTGCCAGATACCCCACAGCTGATTCGCTTAGCCTGCCATATCCGGATCGATAGCGATCTGACCATTTATGTTGAATAGGTAACTATTAATTATCTGATCAACGGAAAACAATTCCGTATCAGATATACACGCCTAATTAAGCACAACAACTTATTGACCCCCGTAAATTTAAATTTATTCAATTTAAATCTCTGATCTATATTGTCAGCATATCATGCGATTTAAACCGCAACTTATTTTCTGAAAGGTTTTTCCGTTGATTAAAATAACGGCCGCCAAACTCTTTTGCGCCCGCTTCTGGCTGCTATGTATTCTGCTGACTTGTGGCCATGCCTTTGCCATTGAGCTCTCTGCGGCAGAAAAGCAAGCGGTCCGCCAGCTGGGCACCATCTTCTTTTGTGTTGATCCGGACTGGCCTCCTTTTGAAATGCTGGATCAACAGGGCCGGTATACCGGTATTGCCGCAGATTTACTGGCCTTAGTCGCCCGGCGCACAGGGCTGAATTTAAAATTGCGGGCCACCCCGGACTGGTCGGCCAGCGTTAAAGACTCTAAAGCGGGGCGCTGCCCCTTGCTTAGCTTTATTAATCAAACCCCGTCGCGGGAGCAATGGCTGTTGTTTACCGAGCCCTTGCTGACCGATGATAATGTGCTGATCAGCCGGACCGATTTCCCCTATATAACCGATCTGGCCAGCCTGACAGAAACCACCGTCGCCCTGCCTGAAGGCACCGCACTGGAAGAGCGGCTGCGCCATGATTTCCCTCAGCTTAAAATTGTTCTGACCCAGTCAGAAAAACAAGCATTGCAACTGGTTTCTGATCGCAAAGTGGATATCACCATTCGCTCGCTGATTATGGCGGCAGACACCATTAAGCATGAAGGCTGGTTTAATTTAAAAATATCCGGCCAGGCTACGGGCTATACCAATCAATTCAAAATAGGGGTGAGTAAAGATCAGCCAATACTGCGGGATATTTTAAATAAAGGAATTGCCAGCATTACTCCGGCCGAACGCCGTCAGATTGTGGATGATCACATTTCAATTAATGTAACCCGCGGAGTTGATTACTCGCTGTTAATAAAATCGGCCATTATCTTTATTGTTATTTTATTAAGTAATTTATTTTGGATTGCCAAATTACGCCGGGCGAATAAGCAACTTAAAATCAGCTCGCAAACCGATGCCCTGACCGGATTATTTAACCGCCGGCATTTTGATACTATTTTTGACCGGGAAATAGCGCGCGCGCGTCGCTTTTCCCATCCGCTTTCGGTTGTTTTAATGGATGTCGATTTTTTTAAAAAAATTAATGATGAACTGGGTCATCTGATGGGAGATCAGATTTTAATTGAAGTGGCTCAGCTGATCCGCCAGCAAATCCGGGGCATCGATACGGCCTGCCGCTGGGGAGGAGAAGAATTTCTGGTGATCTGCCCGGAAACAAACGCCGAACAGGCAGCCTTATTGGCAGAGCGTATTTTACAAGCCATCCGCAGTCACGCTTTTTCCAGCCAGCGCCCGCTCACCCTCAGCGCCGGCGTAGCCTGCCTGCATCAGGATGAAGCGGAAGATGCTTTATTACACCGGGCCGACGAGGCGCTTTATCAATCCAAGCATGGCGGACGAAATCAGATCTCGGTCCGTTAAAGAGCCGCGCCCATACGGTGGCTGATCGCCTGGGTGGCGGCCAGTAATTTTTGCACCATCTCACTGCCGGCAGGCAAAGCCGTACCCACCACCGTAACCACTCCGGCAATCCGGCCCCGGGCATCAAATACCGGGGCAGACACGGCATCCACACCTCGGAGCAGCAAACCTTGCACGGCATGCCAGCCCTGGCTGCGGATCACGGCCAGCTGCTCTGTCAGCGCCTGACTGGCTTCATCGCTCAGTGCCGCCTGCGGCAATAAACGGTTCAGCTCCGGCCCGGGTAAAAAGGCGCTGAAGACCAGCCCGGTGGCCGATTGAAAGGGCGGCAATACCGAGCCCACCCGGGTAATCAGATTGATCGAGCGCAGCGCCTGCTCCACCTGCACCACCGTCGCGCCTTGATTTCCCCAGACGGCAAAAAACACCGTTTCATTCAGCTGATCACGCAAACTCAGCAAAAAGGGCGCGGCCACCTTCAGCGCATCCACTTTACCCAGCGCAATTAAACCCACCCGTAAAGCCTCCTGCCCCAGGGCGTAATGATTGCTGGCCGGATCCTGTTCGGCAAAGCCGGTGGTCAGCAAAGCCTGTAAATAGCGGTGCACCTTGCTGGCTGGCATTTGCAGATATTCAGCCAGCCGGGAAAGCGAAGTGGCCGGAGCCAGATCGGCCAGCGCCGATAAAATCTGCGCTGCCACCTCGGCCGAACCCACGGTTTGCCGGCGATTACTTTCCTTTTCACTGCTCATCTGCTTTGCCGCTTAAACACCCTAAAGGGCGTTTATAACTTGACGACTTTTAAAAATCAAATTATGTTTTGCGTAAACAAATTACGCATAACGTAACGAGGCGCGCCATGTCACAGGCTACAAGTACTTTGTCTTACCTTTCCGGGTTTGGGAATGAATTTGCAAGTGAGGCATTGGCAGGTGCCCTGCCCCTTGGGCAAAACTCTCCACAGCAGGCCCCCTATGGCTTATATCCGGAGCAGTTTTCCACCAGCGCCTTTACCATGCCACGCTCAGAGCTGCGCCGAACCTGGATGTACCGGATTCTGCCCTCGGCCGCTCATCCGCCCTTTGAGCGCTTAGCCAGACAACGCCCGGACAGCAAACTGGCGGCTATCACGCCCAACCGCCTGCGCTGGGATCCGCTGCCCATGCCCTCCGCCCCGACCGATTTTATCGACGGGCTGATTACGCTTGCCGCCACCAGCGATGCACCGGAAGGCGTTTCCCTGCATCTCTATGCCGCTAATCAATCCATGCAGCGGGCCTTTTTTAATGCCGATGGCGAGCTGCTGTTTCTGCCACAGCAAGGCCGCTTACGTCTGGTCACCGAGCTGGGAATCTTAGATATTGAGCCACAAGAAATTGCGGTGATTCCCCGCGGCATGAAGTTCCACGTGGAACTACCGGATGGCACGGCACGCGGCTATGTCTGTGAAAACCATGGCATGCCGTTCCGGCTGCCGGATCTGGGGCCGATTGGCAGCAACGGGCTGGCCAACCCGAGGGATTTTTTAATTCCGCAGGCCGCCTATACCGACAGCAACCAGCCGGTGCAGCTGGTACAAAAATATCAGGGTGAATTCTGGGCCACCACCCTAAGTCACTCACCCATGAATGTGGTGGCCTGGCACGGCAACAGCGTGCCGTATAAATATGATCTGCGCCGCTTTAATACCATGGGTACGGTCAGCTACGATCACCCTGATCCATCGGTGTTTACGGTGCTGACTTCGCCTTCCGCCACACCTGGTCAGGCCAACGCTGATTTTGTGATTTTCCCGCCCCGCTGGATGGTTGCTGAAAAAACCTTCCGCCCACCTTGGTTTCATCGTAATCTTATGAATGAATTTATGGGCTTATTGCATGGCGAGTATGACGCGAAGGCGGGAGGCTTTATACCAGGAGGCGCTTCTTTGCATCCGGTGATGAGTGCCCATGGCCCGGATGCCCAAACGCTGCGCATTGCCAGCCAGGTTGAATTAAAACCGCAAAAAATAGAGTGCACTATGGCGTTTATGATCGAAACCTATGCCGTCATCCGTCCCAGCCAGTACGCCATGGCCTGCAACCAGTTACAGCAGAATTACGATCATTGCTGGTCCGCCATACCCAAAACATTCAATCCAAATCAACGAGATCCTCTATGATCCTGACTACTTATCGCCTGAGCTGGGTCACGTCTGCCAATGGGCACCGTGATTTCCCTTTGCAAAACCTGCCCTTTGGTATTTTCAGCCCGGCAGGCCTGCCACCGCGCGGCGGTGTAGCCATTGGCGATTTGATTTTTGATTTGCAAACCGCCTTAGAAAACAGCCTGTTTACCGGTGCGGCACAAACGGCAGCCCAGGCGGCCAGCGGCAAATCATTAAATGCCTTTTTTGCCCTGCCCGCAGTCACCCGCCGGGCCCTGCGCGAACGCCTGTCAGAATTACTGGATATCGACTATCCGCTGCTTAAACAGCTGCAAGCCCAGGGCGAGGCGCTGCTGCGTCCTGCCACGGATTGCCTGATGCATTTACCCGCCAAAATTGGCGACTACACCGATTTTTATACCGGCATCCACCATGCCATTAATGTGGGCAAGTTATTTCGCCCGGATAACCCGCTGCTGCCCAATTATAAATTTGTCCCGATTGGCTACCATGGCCGCTCCTCCAGTATTTACCCCAGTGGTTTTGCCATCCGCCGGCCGCAAGGGCAAACCCTGAAAGCCGGTCAGGAAACGCCGGTACTGGCCCCCTCTGCCCGGCTGGATTACGAACTGGAGCTGGGGATCTGGGTGGGCGGCAATAACCCGGTGGGCACCGCTATTCCCATCAGCCGTGCGGCCGAACATATTGCTGGTTTTTGCCTCTTAAACGACTGGTCGGCACGGGATCTGCAAGCCTGGGAATATCAGCCGCTGGGGCCCTTTCTGGCCAAAAACTTTGCCACCACCATTTCGCCCTGGGTGATTACCACCGAAGCACTGGCCCCGTTTCGCCATGCCCAGCCAGCCCGGCCGGAAGGGGATCCTCAGCCCCTGCCTTATCTTTACAGCGAGGCGGACCAGGCTGGAGGCGCCTTTAATATTGAGCTGGAAGTACTGATTCATACCGAAGCACAAAAAACACAGGGCCTGCCGCCACAAAGGCTGGGGCTGTCTAATTCGCTGAATATGTATTGGACCGTGGCGCAGCTGATTACCCATCACACGGTGAATGGCTGCAATCTGCGCTCCGGCGATTTGCTGGGCACCGGTACCTTGTCCGGTGCAGACAAAGACGCGCTGGGCAGCCTGCTGGAAATCAGTCAGGGCGGAAAAACCCCCATCCGGCTGACGTCAAATGAAGAGCGCTGCTTTTTAGCCGATGGCGATGAAGTGATTTTACGGGCGCGCTGCCAAAAAGAAGGCCATCCCTCCATCGGCTTTGGCGAATGCCGGGGCATCATCCTGGCTGCGAATCCCTGATGGAGCTCTATCACTACTATCGCTCCACCTCGTCCTACCGGGTGCGGATTGTACTGGCATTAAAGGGGCTGGATTATCAGTCTCTGCCGGTCAATCTGCTGCAGGGTGAGCATAAAACCGCGGCCTATCTGGAGGTCAATCCGCAATCCCGCGTTCCTGCCCTGCGGGACGGGAAAAAGGATGCGCTGATCCAGTCACCGGCCATTATTGAATATCTGGAAGAACGCTATCCGGCCCCTGCCCTGTTGCCGGCAGATTTATTCCGCCGGGCTAAAATACGGGGCGTGGCCGCGCTGATCGCCTGCGATATTCATCCTTTGCATAATGTCAGCGTGCTTAATTATCTGCGTCAGCATTATCTGTGTCAGGAAGAAGATATCAGCCGCTGGATTCAAGACTGGATCGCACCGGGGCTGGCCGCCGTGGAGCAGATAATTGAAGATCAGGGCTATTGCTTTGGTGAAATCAGCCTGGCCGATGCGTATCTGATTCCGCAGCTCTATGCCGCCCGCCGCTTTAATGTACCGCTGGATGCTTATCCTAAAATACGCCGGGCAGAAGCACTGGCCATGCAACATCCGGCCTTTATTGCCGCCCACCCCAATAACCAGCCCGATTGCCCGGTTTAATGGGGGCCTGCCCCGCCAGACCCGGCCTTTTATAAAGGAACTGCCATGCAAGTACCGCTCTGGGCCCCTTCTGCCGCACAGATTGCAGCCTCTCCCATGGATGCATTCCGCCGCTATATTAATCAGGCCCATGGCATGGATCTGGCCGATTATGCGGCGCTGCACCGCTGGAGCATTACGCAAAGAGCGGCATTCTGGCAGGGGATTGTCGATTTCTTTGCGGTGCATTTCAGCCAGAGCCCTGAAGAAGTCTTAACTGACCCCGGCACCATGCCGGGAGCCACCTGGTTTAAAGGGGGCCGGCTTAATTTTGCCGAACATCTGCTGCGCCGCCGCGATCAGCATCCGGCACTGGTAGCCATCAGCGAAAATGGCAGCCGTGAAAGCCTGAGCTATGCCGAGCTGGCAGCCCATGTGGCCGGTTTACAAAAAAGCCTGCAAGCCGCTGGGATTACCCTTGGCGACAGGGTGGCCGCCTTTATGCCGAATACCTGGCAGACGATAGTCGGGGCGCTGGCCACCACCAGTCTGGGGGCCACCTGGTCGTCCTGCTCTCCCGATTTTGGTATTCAGGGCGTCACCGACCGTTTTGGCCAGATCGAACCCAAAGTGCTGATTGCCTGTGCCGCCTATCGCTATGCCGGCAAGACGATTAATCTGACCGAAAAAATCAAAGACATCGTCGCCAGACTGCCTTCGGTCAGCCAACTGATTATTGTTCCCTATGCCATGGATCATGCTGTTGCGGCCGATTTTGCCAGCGACCACGCCACCGTCACCCTGTGGGATGATTTTTATACCCCCGGTGGCGAGCCTGAATTCACGCCCACCGACTTTGCCCATCCGCTCTATATCATGTATTCCAGCGGCACCACCGGCGTGCCCAAATGTATTGTGCATGGCGCGGGAGGCACCCTGCTGCAACATCTGAAAGAGCTGGGGCTGCATACCGGTTTAACCGCCGACGATAAGCTGTGCTACTACACCACCTGTGGCTGGATGATGTGGAACTGGATGGTCTCGGCACTGGCACTGGGCGCCACCCTGGTGGTGTACGACGGCTCGCCCTTTTACCCGGCCTCAGAGCGCATGATGGATCTGATCGATGCCGAGCAAATCAGTATCTTTGGCACCAGCGCCAAATACTTGGCTGCGCTGGAGAAATCCGGTGCCAAACCCATGCAAACCCATCTGCTCAGGCAGTTAAAAGCCATCTTATCGACCGGCTCTCCCCTGTCGCATGAAAGCTTTGAATATGTTTACCGGGAGATCAAACGGGATCTTTGCTTGTCTTCAATCTCTGGCGGCACCGATATTATTTCCTGCTTTGCGCTGGGCAATCCGGTCCTGCCCGTCTGGAGCGGCGAGCTGCAGTGCAAAGGGCTGGGAATGGCCGTCGAAGTCTGGAATGACGCAGGGCAATCCGTCATCGGGGAAAAAGGCGAATTAGTCTGCACCCGCAATTTTACGGCCATACCGGTGGGATTCTGGAATGACCCCAGGGGCGAAAAGCTGCAGGCCGCCTATTTCAGCCAGTTTCCTGGTGTCTGGGCACAGGGGGATTACGCCGAAGAGACCATCCATGGCGGCATTATTATCCATGGCCGCTCCGATGCGGTGCTCAACCCGGGCGGGGTAAGAATTGGCACCGCCGAAATTTACCGCCAGGTGGAAAAACTGCCGGAAATTCTGGAATCCATCGCCATTGGTCAGCAATGGGAAGACGATGTGCGGGTGATTTTATTTGTCCGCCTGCGGGAAGGCATGCTGCTGACCGATGAGCTGCAAAATAATATCCGCCAGGTGATCAGAGATAACACCACACCGCGCCATGTTCCGGCCAGAATCGTTCAGGTCAGCGATTTGCCCCGCACCATCAGCGGCAAGGTAGTGGAGCTGGCCGTCAGAAATGTGGTGCACTCCTTGCCGGTAAAAAACACCGATGCGCTGGCTAACCCGCAGGCATTGGAAGAATTTAAAAACCGCCCTGAACTCAGTAACTAAGCCATTGTAACGCCCCGGCCGCCCTCTCTGACCAGATGATGTCTTTGGTCTGATAACCTGCTGGCCGGGTGCTTACCCTTGACTAAGGCTCTGCCTGCCCCCACCTTGGATAAAGCGGATCTGCCGCCCACACCGATCAAGGAAGATTATGTCCATCTCTATGTACACCGCCAGTATTCCTGTTTTTAAACAATTACTGACCGCGCTGGCCGAAGTGCTGACTAAAGCCGAGGCCCATGCCACGGCGCATAAAATTGATCCGGCCGCCTTATTACAAGCACGGTTATTCCCCGACATGTTCCCGCTGGTGCGTCAGGTTCAGATCGCCTGCGATTTTGCCAAAAGCGTTCCTGCCCGCCTGGCCGGTGCCGAAGTGCCTTCTTATGAAGACAATGAACAAAGCTTTGCCGAACTGCAGGCGCGTATCGCCAAAACACTGGCTTTGCTCGATGGATTTACCCCACAGCAAATTGATGGCAGCGAAACGCTGGAAGTTGTGCTGCGCCCGGGCACACCAAAAGAAAAAACCCTCAGCGGACAAAGCTATTTGCTCGCTTATGGCCTGCCCCAGTTTTTCTTCCATATCACCACGGCCTACGCTCTGCTGCGCCACAACGGCGTAGAAATTGGTAAACGCGATTTTATGGGCGCTTACTAAGTTTTCTGAACCCGCTGCCATCGGGCGGCGGGTTTTACCGTTCATCCCTTGCCCGCCTGTTATTATTTTTGCTATCACATAGCAGTCATATTCCCGTCCTAATATCCCTGTCTTGTTTGCTGCTTCTGTCATTTTTTAAATTATTTTATTTATCGGTCATAATTAAATTTTATGTAGTTTTATTACAAAACAATTAATGAATTTAATAAATAATTACAAACAAGGCTAAAAGTAATTATTTCGCAAACAGAAATAAAACACAGAAAATCAAGGAACTTTTTTTTTAAAATTATCACTAACCCTGAAATTAAAAACCAGCTCTGACTGATTATTTTTATATCAGATCAAAGCAGGCAGCAGCTGATATTTTCACATAAATAAAAGGGAGCGATCCCTGCTATATAAATGAACAGATTAATTCAGCAATAACCAGATACGGAGAATAAATATGCCTCCTTTAGTAGCCATAAAATGCAGGGATAGTATTTTAAATATTCCTCAGGACACACTGAATGACTGGCCCATGGCGCAGTTTGCCGGAACCAAAGACCGCGGCATTGTGGTTAAAGCACTGGGGCTGGAACTCACCAGTGCCTTTCTGGCCGTTTATGATGCCAAAGAACTAAAAATCACTGGTGAAGAAGCATTGCTGCGCGCCAGTATCCGCCGCAAAGCGATGTCGGCCTCTGATGTATTTAAAAGTGCCCGCGGTGGCGATTGCCTGGTGGAATTTGACCGCCTGTGCCGCAGTTTGCATTTAATGAACTACCTTGCCGCAGGCAATCAAAAGCGCACCTTATTTTTAAATGTTTATCCTGAGCTGCTAATGGCTGACGGGGAAAAACATGCGGCAGCCTTTGAGCGGATTCTGCAGGATCAGGGCTTAACCCCGGCCGATATTGTGCTGGAGATTTTTGAATCGACCGTAGCGGAAGAAGACACTGCCAAGCTGGCCCGGGCGATTAAAAGCTACCGTGAGCGGGGCTACCGTATTGCCGTCGATGACTATGGCTTCCTGGACAGCAATCTGAGCCGCTTACTGACTCTGGCACCAGAAATCGTCAAGCTGGACCGGGTGGTGATTCAGACCCTCAGCCAGGAAACCCAGGCCCGCCAGCAACTGAGCGAGCTGGTAGAGCGAATGCACGAAATGGGCAGCAAGGTGGTGATCGAAGGCATTAACAGCAAAGCACAACTGCAGCTGGCACAAGAAAGCGGTGCCGATATGTTGCAGGGCTACTTTTTAAGCGAGCCGCGTTATCTGAGCAGCGATGCCTTTGTGAATGTGCTGGCCTGAGAAGAAAAAATTAAAATAGAATATGAAAACAACCAATAATTCTTTTTAATTATATGTAAACCGCATTTAGACTGAGCCTCATCCATCACAGGGGCTCACCACATGAAATTACTTACCGGCTTGATTATCGGCTTTGCCAGCAGCAGCATTTTTGCCGCATCGGTCGAAATTCTGAATGTCTCTTACGACCCGACCCGCGAGCTGTACCAGGACTATAACAAAGCATTTTCCAGCTACTGGAAGAAAAAAACCGGTGATGATGTCACGATCCGCCAGTCTCATGGCGGCTCCGGCAAGCAGGCCAGATCGGTACTCGATGGCCTGCAGGCCGATGTGGTGACCCTGGCGCTGGCTTACGATATTGATGAGCTGGCCAGCCCGGGTAAATTACTGGATGCCCAATGGCAGAAAAAGCTGCCGGACAATGCCTCGCCTTATACCTCTACCATTGTTTTTCTGGTGAAGAAAAACAATCCTAAGGGCATTAAAG
>JBOFGM010000136.1:0-2559 GCA_051649105.1 Iodobacter sp.
TCAGATTGCCCTCAAACCGCGCTACCGTCGCCTCAATCAGCTCATGACTCATCACCGATAATGAAGCCACTTTGGGCACGGCATAAGCCGGTGGCAAAGCCGCGGTACTCAGATGATCCCCGTCATCGGCCAGCGCCAGCAGGGTTTTCAGCAGGCTGAGTAATTGCCGGACATTGCCAGGCCAGGGGTGATGAACCAGCGCGGCCATTAAATCCTGCCCCAGCACCACGGCCCGGTCAGCGCCGCCCAGCTCCTGCCACAGATCAGAAATAAAACCCGCCAGATCGCTGTGTTCGCGCAGCGGCGGTAAATGCACCACAAAATCCTGCAGACGGTAAAATAAATCCGCCCTGAATTCGCCGGCAGCCACCAGGGCAGGCAGATCCCGGTGGCTGGCACAGACCACAGAAAAATCCACTTTATACGCCGTGCTGCCGCCCAGCGGAGTGACCTCCCGCTCTTGCAACACGCGGAGCAACCTGGCCTGCATAGGCAGCGGCATATCGCCAATCTCATCCAGCAGCAGCACCCCGCCGTCGGCCTCGCGCAACTTACCCTGGTGCCCTTTGCGCTTAGCGCCAGTAAATGCCCCCTCTTCATAACCAAATAATTCAGATTCAATTAAGGATTCAGGCAAGGCGGCGCAATTAATGGCCACAAATGGCCCTTTGCCCCGCTGGCTGGCCGCATGCAAAGCCCGGGCAAAGACTTCTTTGCCACTGCCGGTTTCACCCTGCAATAACACCGCCACCCCGGCATTTAAAACCCGCACGGCCTGGTTCAGTTGCTTTTGAAAGGGTGCCACACCGGCCACCTCCTTTGCGGCCACCGGTTTGGGGGTACGGGGCGCGGTGATGGTGATATAAAACCGCTGACCACGCTGGCTGTAAATTTGCTGCGGCAGCGGGGCCGGTTTCAGTTCGCCATCAAATAAATCAGCAAAGTGCTGCTGCCCAAGGTCAGCGCTGCTTAAACCCAGCCATTGCAAGGCCACCCGGCTGGCCGCAACCAGCCTGTCGCCGGCAAAGCTTAATATCCCCTCGCGGGCCGAACCCAGGAGCTCGTGCCGCGGATGCAGACGCAGCAGCCAGTGCTGATCACTGCCCTGCTCCATCCAGCGGTGCTCTGTTTGTCTTGCTGCCAGCCGCACCAGCCCTGAGGCATGCAAATGATGTAATCGTGCATCTCCCGAAATATTGAGCACCCCGGCCATTTGGCCGTCCGGGGCAAAAATGGGTGCCGCAGAACAAGAAATACTGCTGTTTTGCGACAGAAAATGCTCGCCTCCCCGCACCTCGACTGAATCCTGCAAAGCCAGCGCCGTGCCAATGGCATTGGTGCCCCGGGCCTCTTCCGCCCAGCTGACTCCGGGCAATAAGGCCACCTGGCCGGCTTTTTTCATAAACACCGGATGACCGGTGGTATTCAGAATCAGACCACTGGCATCGGTCAGCATCACCACACTTTGGGTGCCCAAAACCTGCTCGTATAAGCCATCGAGCTCGGGCAAGGCCACCCGCAGCAGCTGCGCATTCTTGTCCAGCAGGGCCTGCAAAGCGGTACGGGCTAAAGGATCGGTCAGAGGGGGGGAATCCGGCAGGCCCTGTTGCTGACAACGCAGCCAGGATTGAATGATTTGTGGCGGTAAATGCTCAGGACAAACGCCCTGTTCAAAAAACTGCCGCCGCTCTTGTAAGGTTAAAGGAGAAAATGCCAACGCCATCAGAAACTCCTTGTGCCACCTGCTGTAGCGCACCTGATCAGCGCTGTTGCAAATTGCAACAGCCACAAGAGTGAATATGCTTGAAAACTTGAGCTAAGTCATTGTTAACAAAAATATTTTATGCATTCCATTATCTTGCACTGCAATATAAAAACTTTTTTCTCAAGCTTTCACGGCGTTTTCACAAACATTGCACCGCACCATGGCGCAGAGCAGGCATATTTACTGCTACTCCGGTAACAGGGGCAGGATTGCCTCACACCACCAAGGAGATAAGCATGAGCGCATTGATTCCGGGCCAGTATGGTTTCCCGCTGCAATTAAAAACCCGTTATGCCAACTATATCGATGGTGCATGGCAGGCTCCGCTGGGCGGCCAGTATTTTGAAAATATCAGCCCGATTACTGGCAAGGTGATTTGCGAAATTCCCCGCTCGGATGCCGCAGATATTGAGCTGGCACTGGATGCCGCTCATGCGGCTAAAAGCGCCTGGGGCAAGACGTCGGTCACCGAACGCGCCAATATTCTGAATAAAATTGCCGACCGGATGGAAGCCAATCTGGAAATGCTGGCCACCGTGGAAACCTGGGATAACGGTAAGCCGATCCGAGAAACCCGCGCCGCCGATCTGCCGCTGGCCATTGATCATTTCCGCTATTTTGCCGGGGCCATCCGCGCTCAGGAAGGCAGCATCAGCCAGCTTGATAACGATACCGTGGCGTACCACTTTCATGAGCCGCTTGGCGTGGTCGGGCAAATTATTCCATGGAATTTCCCCTTGCTGATGGCCACCTGGAAAATGGCACCGGCACTGGCCGCCGGCAACTGCGTGGTG
>JBOFGM010000137.1:0-7521 GCA_051649105.1 Iodobacter sp.
GTATTGCCATCGATGATGGCTCACAAGATAACACCCTGGCCATTTTAGAAGCCCATGCCGACCCACGTTTTAAGGTGATCAGCCGGGAAAACCGTGGCCTGATTGCCACCTTAAATCAAGCCATTGATCTGGCTAAAGGCGAATGGATTGCCCGCATGGATGCGGATGATTTATGCGAGCCGGAACGAATTGAGCAACAACTGCAACGTTTAAATGAAACCGGTGCCGATGTCTGCGGCAGCTGGATTCGCTTTTTTGGCGATAAAACCGGGCTGTGGATGACGCCCTCCACCGATGGCTCGATTAAAGCCATGCTGTTGTTTAATTCTGCCTTTGCTCACCCCAGCGTAATGGCGCGCGCCAGCACACTGAAGGCGCATCCCTATGTGCCCTATGCCGTGCATGCTGAAGACTATGCACTTTGGTGTGAACTGGCCCAGACCGGATCGGTATTTACCGCTGTACCCGCGCCCCTGCTGCGTTACCGCTGTCATGCCGGGCAAATTACCCAGAGTAAAAAAGATGAATTGCGCGCCACCGCGCATATTATCCGCAGCCGCTATGCAGCCAGCGCCCTGCCTGCCGTGATGCAAAAGCAAGCCACACGCTTTGTTGAACTGGCCGAGCCGGCCCGTGAGCTCAGCCGCAAAGAGTTTGACTGGATGTGCCAGTTTTTTCTGCAACTGCTTAAACTTTGGCCGGAAAGCCAGGGGCCGCTGGGCGAAGTATGGGTGGATACCCTGCAGCGCACCCGAGGTGTAAACCTGTTACTGCTGCCAAAAATCCGCCATTTATGCCGCAAGCTGCCGGTGCCGGCCGCGGAAATGGGCAAGCTCAAACGCCAGCTGATCCGTTGCCTGATTGGCGACGTTGCCTGGCAATGGATTAAAAAGGTCAGAGCATGAAAATTGTTTTTCTGGTGCGGGATTTGGGTCTGGGCGGCGTGGAGCGCTGCGTGGCGCTCGTCTCTGAAGGGCTGATTGCCCGTGGCTGCGAAGTCAGTATTGTGATGCTGGGTGGCCAGCGCAATCTGTGGGCGGCCCGCACCGGCAAAGCTAAGATTATCGATTTGTCACAAGTTTGGCAGGGTAAAAAACCCTGGACCTGG
The DNA here is from genome assembly GCA_051649105.1 of Iodobacter sp. GTDB lineage: Bacteria > Pseudomonadota > Gammaproteobacteria > Burkholderiales > Chitinibacteraceae > Iodobacter. The sequence continues at coordinate 1,109 of JBOFGM010000137.1, forward strand.
CCAGCGGGCTGGAAAGCGGTACGCCAGCTGATTAAAGAGGCCGATATCTTGATTCCGGCAACCTTTTTAATGCCGCTGTATATGTCTTATGCAGCCACCATGGGCTTAAAAACCCGGGTGATTGGCTGGGTGCACGGGCCACTTTATGAGCTGGATCAGTTTGCTAAAATGAACCCGGTACACCGGGCGGCCTGCCAGTTTGTTTACCGGCGTACTAAAGAGCTGATTTTTGTCTCGCAAAATGCCCGGGATTCGCTGGCCCGCTGGCTGGATCAGCCGGCTTGTGCCAGCTGGCATGTTTTACCCAATTTTGTCGATCCCACCGATATTCCGCAGCAAATACCGCAAAAGCCGGCTAACCGGCCGTTGCAGCTGTTATTTGTGGGCCGGATTGCCAGTGAAAAGCAGCCGCATCTGTGGCTGGATACGCTGGAGAGCCTGAATCAGCGGGGTATCCAGGCTGAACTCACCATTGTGGGTGATGGCCCGCTGGAAACCGAACTAAAAACCGATGCCACCGCCCGCCAGCTGGACTCGCAAATCACCTTTGCCGGCCGCCGGGAAAACGTGGGCGATTACCTGGTCAAAGCCGATGTGCTGCTGCTGACTTCCGGCTTTGAAGGCTGCCCGCTGGTAGTTTTAGAAGCCATGCCGCTGGGCTTGCCCGTGGCATCCACCCATGCCGGCGGCGTTTATGAATTATTTGGCGAGCGGCGGGCAGATTTTGTAACCGAAACCGCCAGCGGCGAAGCTCTGGCCGAGCTGATTGCCCGGCAAAACCGGCCGGAATTGTCCATCTGGCTGAAACAGCGCGCCAAACACTATTCGGCAGAAAATATCCTGCAACAATGGTCAGATCTGTTGACCCTGCCGCACCCGATCACAAGCAATAAACTTTAAAGAGAACACCATGCTCAGCTACCGCCACGCCTTTCATGCCGGCAACCATGCCGATGTGCTTAAGCATTATATTGAAGTGCAAATTCTGTCTTACTTTAACCAGAAAGATAAATCCTACTGGTATATCGATACCCATGCCGGTGCGGGCGTTTACTCGTTAAAAGAAGGCTATGCCACCAAAAATGCCGAATTTGAAAGCGGAATTGCGCGTTTATGGCAAAGGGATGATTTGCCGGAATCCCTGGCAGAATATGTGGATGTAGTGCGTGCGCTGAACCCCGATGGTGAACTGCGCCTCTATCCGGGCTCGCCCTATGTGGCCGATCAGATGCTGCGCCCGACAGACCGTCTGCGTCTGTTTGAACTGCACAGCTCCGACAGTAAAATTCTGCAGGAAAACTTTGCCGAAGCCGGCCGCCGTGTGGCCGTGATTCCAAGCGATGGTTTTGCCGGGATCAGAGGCGTATTGCCGCCACCGCCGCGCCGTGGTGTCACGCTGATTGATCCGCCGTATGAAGACAAAAATGATTACGACTATGTGATCGATATGTTGCATGAAGCGCTGGGCCGCTTTGCCACCGGCACTTATGCCATCTGGTATCCGCAGCTGCAACGGGCCGAAGCCAGGCTACTGCCGGAAGAATTAAAAAAACTGGGTGCAAAAAGCTGGCTGCATGTGGCTCTGAGCGTTCAAAGCCCTTCGGCCGATGGTTTTGGCATGTATGGCAGCGGTATGTTTATTCTGAACCCGCCATGGACCTTAGCCGCCACCCTGCGTGAAACCATGCCCTATCTGGTTAAAATATTAGGGCAGGACCGGGGCGCTAAATATATTCTGGAAGAGCAGGCTGCTTAATCCAGCCCAAGCATCCCCGCCGAATTTTCTGCGGGGATTTTTTTACCGACACCCGGCCCGGGAGCCCTCTTTATGGCGATAAGTATTGAAGATCTGGAGCCTCTGCGGGATTATTTATACCGCTTTGCGCTGTTTCAGTTGCAGCAAAGCAGCAGCGCCGAAGATGCGGTACAGGAAACCTTTCTGGCCGCATTAGAAAAACCCGATTCCTTTACCGGTGGCTCATCCTTAAAAACATGGCTGACCGGTATTTTAAAATTTAAGATTATCGACACCCAGCGCCGTCTTTACCGCGATCCGCAATTAGTCGCCCCCATTACTGACGAGGCTGACAACAGCGATTTTGATTCGCTGTTTAATCAGACCGGCCATTGGGGGAGCGATGCGCCCCGCCGCTGGGAAAAACCAGAAACTTGCCTCGAAGACCGCCAGTTCTGGCAGGTCTACAGCCAGTGCAGCCGGCTGATGCCCCGCCGCACTGCCATGGTCTTTGCCATGCGGGAAGAGCTGGGCTTAGAAATTGAGCAAATTTGTCAGCAACTAGAGATCACTGCGACTAATTGTTCAGCGATGCTGTATCGCGCCCGCATGAGCCTGCGTCTTTGTTTAGAAAAAAACTGGTTTGGAGCTGCATCATGATGAATTGTCGCCAGGCATCGATTCTGCTATCTGCCCGCCAGGATGGCCCGCTGAACTGGAGCCAGCGCAGCCGTTTGCAGCTGCACCTGATGCTCTGCAAGAATTGTCGCCAGTTTAACCGCCATCTGCACTTTATGCGTGCCGCTGCCCGTGCCCCGTCGCACTGGGAATAAACCAGCCAACCCGGTGCTGCCACCGGGTCTCCCCCTTGCCCTCCCCGTTTTCTTTTTAAAATATTTTTCATTCAGCGTGTCAGAAATCAGCGAGTCCCCCGACTGAGTATGCAGGTGCCACACAGCCATCCGGCCTGACCACCACAAAGGAGTAATACCCATGAAAACATCGCTGATTCTGTCCTCCGCCCTTGCTGCTGTATTGAGCTGTGCTGCTATCGGTACTGCCGGTGCGGCCGATATGAAAGATATGGAAAAATGTTATGGCGTTGCTAAAGCCGGCCAGAATGATTGCGCAAGCAACAGCCATGCTTGTGCCGGTATGAGCAAAAAAGATATGGATAAAGGCGAGTGGAAAGCCGTTAAAAAAGGCACTTGTGAAAAGATGCAAGGCTCTTTAATGGCACCTAAGGCCTGACCCCACCATGAATACACTTCCCATTCAGGCAGGGCTGGGGCTGCGCTCCCCGCATCTGGCCGAAGTGCTTGCCTCTCTGCCCCAAGTGGCCTGGTGGGAAGTGCATAGTGAAAACTACTTTGGTGGCGGCGCAGCACCCGCCGCCTTAGAGAAAATCCGTCAGCATTATCCGGTCAGCTTGCATGGCGTGGGTCTGGGGCTTGGCAACCTTGAAGCGCCCGATCCACACCATTTATCGCAGCTGGCCACGCTGGTCAGCAGAATTGAGCCGGCGGTGGTTTCCGAACATCTGGCCTGGAATCGCTTTGGCGGGCAATGGTTTAACGATCTGTTGCCCGTGCCGCGCTATGCCGGTGCCCTTGATTTACTTTGCAACCATATTGATCAGGTGCAAGAGCGGTTGCAGCGCACTATTTTGCTGGAAAATGTTTCGGCTTATGTCGCATTTAAAGATGAATTACTGAGCGAAGCCCAATTGCTGGCCGCACTCTGTGAGCGCACCGGCTGCGGTATTTTGCTGGATGTGAACAATATGTATGTGAACCAGCTCAATCACGCTCTGGATGCCAGAAGCGAGCTGGCCAGATTACCGGCTGAGCGGATTGCTGAAATTCATGTGGCAGGTTTTGAAACCGTGGATGGTCTGGTGATTGATACCCATGGCTCGCCGGTATGCGATGCAGTCTGGCTGCTGTTGCAAGATGCTCTTAAGCTGACCGGCCCGCTGCCCGTGCTGCTGGAGCGGGACACGCACTTGCCTGATCTGGCCGGCCTGCTGGACGAATATGCCCTGCTGCAAAATCAATTGCGCCAGCCTGTCGGGGAAATCAAATGAATTATGCTGCGGCATTACAAGACTTCAGCCGGATATTTAATGACAGCCAGATTGAGCCGCAATGCATTTTAAGCCGCAGCGCGCCTTATCTGGATATTTACCGCAATAATACAATAGCCAACCGCAATGCCAATCTGGCCAATACTTATCTGACTCTGGTTGAATTAGTCGGCGCTGATTTTTTTGCCGCCATGGCCGGTGTTTATATTCAGGCCAGCCCTTCTGGTTCCGGTAATTTGCATGACGACGGCGCTGATTTTGCAGCGTTTTTAAATGATTTTACTCATACAGCCGATTTGCCCTGGCTAAGCGATATGGCAAGGCTGGACTGGGCCATTCATCAGGCGCATTACAGCAAAGATTGCGCCGCTTTATCCATTGATTCACTGGCGGCATTGCCACCAGAGCAATTTGGGCAATTAAAACTGCAATTGCATCCGGCCGTGGCGGTCATTCGTTCTGCCCAATGGCCTGTTTATCACATTCTGATGATGCATCATGGCGATGCACCGGCAGATCTTAATGCCGGCGGCGAGCAGGTTTTAGTCTGGCGCAATCACTGGCAGACTTTGCCTTTAAGCGAGGCTGTTTTTATAGAAAATATACTGAATGGCCAGAGCATAGAAAAAGCCATTGAAGCCACTGAGCAAGAATTTGATGCCGGCCGTATTCTGATCCGCTTATTCAGCCTTGGGCTGGTTTGCCAGATTAACGCTTAAATACCCTTTAAAGGTGACCCCAATGAAATTATGCCGGCTGTATGGCAGCTATCATTCTGCCGAATTATTCTGTAGCCGATCTATAAGCCCGCTATTTAGCCTGGGTTTACGTTTTTATCTGGCGCAGATCTTTTTTATGTCCGGCCTGACTAAAATCCGCTCATGGGATGGCACACTGTTTTTATTTAATTTTGAATACCAGGTGCCGCTTATTCCACCGGAGCTGGCCGCCATACTGGCAACCGGAGGCGAGCTGATTCTGCCGTTATTATTAATCAGCGGCCTGTTGGGCCGTTTTGCGGCGGTGGGATTATTTATTCTGAATCTGGTGGCAGTGATTTCTTATCCCGCCCTGCCGCTGGTTGCGGTTAAAGATCATTATCTGTGGGGTGCATTACTGGCGGTATTGGCGGTTTATGGCGCGGGGAAATGGTCGGTGGATACCTGGCTGCAAAAAAGGCTGATCGCAGGTCAGCCTTCACTCACCAGCTGCATTCCGTCGTAACCCACCACCATCCCGGCCGGCAGCTCGGCAGACAGGGCATGGTATTCCAGCTCATGCGTCATATGGATCATGACCGTTTGCCTGGCCCCAATCAGCTTAGCGGCGGCAATTGCCTGTTCTGCAGAAAAATGGGTGGGGTGCGGCACGCGGCGCAGGCAATCTAAAAATAAGATATCCAGGTCCTGCAGCAGAGCAAGGCTTTCTGCCGGGATTTCGGATACATCGGTCAGATAAGCCACTTTGCCGATGCGATAGCCCAAAATAGGCCATTTCCCATGCAAAAGGGGAATGGGCTCAATGGCCACACCGGCAAACTCAAATAATACATCGCCCACCGGATGCAAAGTCAGTACCGGCTTATCCCAGAAATTATTGGCCGGAAACAGGGTATAGGGAAAACGCTGGCGGATATGATCCAGCATAAACTCATTACCAAAAACCGGAATAGCGGCTTTTTGCAGCCAGCAAAAGGAGCGTAAATCATCGATACCATTTAAGTGATCCGCATGCGGATGGGTATAGAGCACCGCATCCACATGCAAAAGCTGTTCACGCAAGGACTGATGGCGTAAATCCGGCCCGGTATCGATTAAAAAGGTTTTACCCCCCGCGCGCAGCACGGCAGAAGCCCGCGTACGGCTGTTTTTAAGATCAGCAGACGAACAAGTGGGGCAAGAGCATCCCAGAGCGGGTGAACCACCGCTGGAGCCAACCCCCAAAAGTAAGGCCTCTACTTTCACGCTTTTGCCCGGGCAAAGAGTTTAAAGAAGTTAGCGCTCGATGCATCGGCAATCTGGTTTACGCTGACACCGCGTAAATCGGCAATGGATTCGGCCACATGGCGCACCCAGGCTGGCTGATTTTGCTTGCCACGGAACGGCACCGGAGCCAGATAAGGTGAATCTGTTTCAATCAGCATGCGGTTTAACGGCACCCGGCGGGCCACATCTTGCAGCTCAACGGCCTTTTTAAAGGTCACAATGCCGGAAAACGAAATATAAAAACCCAGCTCCATGGCGGCCTGCGCCATTTCCCAAGTTTCGGTAAAGCAATGCAAGACCCCGCCCACTTCATCTGCGCCCTCTTCCTGCAAGATGCGGATGGTGTCGGCAGCCGAAGAGCGGGTATGAATAATCAACGGCAATCCGGCCTGTTTTGCAGCGCGAATATGCACTCTGAAGCGCTCACGCTGCCATTCCAGATCACCCTGTAAACGGAAGTAATCCAGCCCGGTTTCACCAATGGCCACCACTTTAGGATGCTTTGCCAGTTCCACCAGCTGCTCCACCGAAGGCTCAACCGTATCTTCATAATCAGGATGCACCCCCACCGAGGCAAAAATATTGGCATGGGCATCGGCAAGCGCCA
>JBOFGM010000138.1:0-2932 GCA_051649105.1 Iodobacter sp.
TGCCCACCAGCAGGGTAATGCCGCTGCCCAGCTTGTCTGAAGAGAAACCAGCCACAATACAGCCCAGGCTGAGCGCCACAATGGCATAGCAATTGGCACGCAGGGAATCAGCCGGTAAAACGCCAAATTGCTTTTGCAAATAAGCAGGGGTCATCAGGATCGCCACCACAATGGCCACGGCCAGCAGGCAGGTGCCCAGCATGGAAATCACAATACTGGAGCGGTGATCGCGCAGCACCGTTTTCAGCGGCAGCTCTTCTGCCAGATGCTTTTTAGCCTGCAGCTCCAAAAAGACCGGGGTCTCGTGCAGCCATTTACGCAAATACATGGCCACCAGGCCAAAAATTCCCCCGATCAGAAAGGGGATACGCCAGGCCCATGCTTCCAGCTGCAAAGGGGTAAACAGATGATTCACCGCCATGGCAATCAGCGCCCCCAATAAAATACCCAGCGTCAGGCCCGATGTAATAATGCTGCAGGCCAGACCGGTATGCCGCTCTGGCGCATGTTCGGCCACAAAAACCCAGGCACCAGGCACTTCGCCACCAATGGCTGCGCCTTGAAAAATACGCAGGATCAGCAGGCAAACCGGAGCCCAGATGCCGATATCCTGATAGGTGGGTAATAAGCCAATAATCAGAGTGGGCAGAGCCATCATCAGAATACTGAGGGTAAACATGCGTTTACGGCCCAGCAGATCCCCAAAATGGGCCATGGCAATACCACCCAGCGGGCGGGCCAGATAGCCGGCGGCAAAAATACTGAATGTCTGGATTTGCCGGAGCGCATCAGGAATATCCGGCGGGAAAAACAGCTTGCCTAAAACAACGGTAAAGAAGACAAAAATAATAAAGTCATAGAATTCTAAAGCGCCGCCGAGGGACGCCAGCCCCAAAATTTTACAGTCATTTTTATTTAATGGCCGGGCCGCGTGGTGCTGGGTTTGATCTTGCATACGGTATTCTTCCAGTGGCATTGTTTTGGCATAAATCATGCTTTTTAATGAGATTACTGGAGGCCATGGCATGAGGCAAGGCTTATTGTAAGCTGGCTTGCTGCCGTGCATCGCAGGCCCGCTTTTACGATTAAGGCAGCAGTTCTGCTTTAATCTGCCTGCTGTCGCTTCGGCCCTGATCATCCACCACACTTAACTGATGCCAGCCCGCGGTATCCGGCCGCCATGCGAGGCCTCCCGTTCTGGCGTCGGTTTTGCCAAGATAAAGCTGATTATCAAACCAATAGAGTTGCTCCCCGCTGGCGGCCGCCTGCAAGGCAATGGTTTCGCCGGGTTTGGATAGCCGCAGGGAATACGTCACTCCCGCGAGAGGCGAGCTGATTCTGGGCGCTTCCCCTGTGGGCGCGGTTCCGCAGCAATTCATATGAGGGGGGGGGCGGCGCGGAACGCCCGCTTCTCTGAACAGCCGGGCCATCTCGCTGCTCCAGAATTCAAACACCTCGGTTTTGCTATGGGCCGGATCAAAGGGCGGGCAGACCGCCTTGCCGCTGCGGGTATCGATTTGCACCGGCTGATGCAGGCTGCTGACCCGGATCGGGGATTTGCCGGGTATAAACCAGCTGCTGCTGGTTTGCGGGCACCAGATATTGGGCAGCTCGCCGCTGGCGGTGCAGATTTCAATGCGCTTTAAACCGGGCGGCGGCGGTCGGGAAAGAGGCTGATCTTTGGGCCGGGCCAGCGCCAGCGCATCAGAAATACGGAAAAACAGCGGGGCTGCGGCCTCCAGCCCAATCAGCGCCGGATTGCCCTGACCATTAAAATTGCCCAGCCAGACCACCAGCACATAGGGGCCGGTAATGCCGGCCGTCCAGGCATCTTTAAATCCCCAGGAGGTGCCGGTTTTAAAGGCCACCGGCCAGCGGTTATGCCCGTCGCCGGGGCGGGGATTTTTTTTCAGCATATCGAGCACCAGCCAGCTGGCTTCGGGGCTGAGCAGGGCTTGTCCGGTGCTGGCCGGTGTTTCTTGCAAAAAACGCAGTGGTTTAAGCCGGCCTTCATTAGGCAGCAGGGTATAAAGGCTGGCCAGCTCTTGCATGGTGACCTCGCCGCCACCCAGCACCAGTGCCAGCCCGTAGTGATCTTCGCTTCTTAGTTTTTCAACGCCGGCCAGATGCAAAAAATCATAAAAACCAGGGTTTTTAAGCTGGCTCGCCAGCCAGACGGCAGGAATATTGCGGCTTTTAATCAGCGCATCTTCGGCGCTGACCGGCCCCATAAAGCGGCCATCAAAGTTTTCCGGCTGATAAGGGCCAAAGGCACTCGGCGTATCCCGCAAAATCGTTTTGGGATGAATAATCCCCTGATCCAGCCCCAGTCCGTAAATAAAGGGTTTTAAGGTGGATCCGGGCGATCTTTTTGCATTGCTGCCATTCACCTGACCAAAAATATCCGCATTAAAGTAATCGGCCGAGCCCACCATGGCGCGGACGGACTGATCACGGGTATCCACCAGCATTGCGGCGGCATTGTTCACCCCCATGCTGCGGGTTTGTGCCAGATATTGGCGGATTTGTTTTTCCAGCAGGGTTTGCAATGGCAGATCCAGCGTGGTGTTAAGCGTGCTGGTGCCGGGGGATGCGGCCAATAATTGCTCGGCCCAGTGCGGGGCCAGAAACGGCAGTTGCTCCAGCCGTTTAACCGGCAGCGGTAGGGTCATCAGCCGGGTTTGTGCCGGCGTCACCGGCATCTTTGCCTGCCAGCGCAGCCATAATCGTTGCCGGGCGGCAGTCAACGAGGTGCCACTGCCCAAGCGCTGATTGGGCTGCTGCGGAATCACCGCCAGGGTCAGGCTTTCTGGCAGGGACAGCCGGGCCGGATCTTTGCCAAAGTAAATCAGGCTGGCAGCGGCTGCACCTTCAATATTGCGGCCATAGGGGGCAAGATTTAAATAGGCTTCTAAAATATCCCGCTTGCTAT
>JBOFGM010000139.1:0-2684 GCA_051649105.1 Iodobacter sp.
TCAAACCGGCCGTATTGGGCCGTAATACCCTGCTCATCATCCGCACAGGCAAAATGCGCCATCAGGGTAATACTGGCCACATTGGGCAGTTGTTTTAACTGCTCTGCCATGGCTTCTGCCTGCTCTGCCGGGAAACCCAGACGGTTCATGCCGGTATTTAACTTAAGAAACAGGTGCACCGGACGGCAGAGCGGTGTATTTTTCAACCAGTTAACGCCTCTTTCATCATGCACGGCCAGCCAGAGTTCATGCTCTGCGCAAAGCTGTAACTCAGCAGCAGAAAAAACGCCTTCAAGCAGCAATATGGGTTGTCTGACCCCCTGTCGTCTTAAAGACAGTGCAGAGGACATTTCCAGAGTGGCAAATCCATCCGCGCCGGGCAGGGCCGTCACCATATTATCGAGGCCATGACCATAGGCATTGGCTTTAACAACGGCAAAGACTTGACTGTTTGGCGCGCATGCTTTTGCATGAGCATAATTGGCAACAAGTGCAGCAATATGTATCACAGCACGGATCGGGCGGGTCATGACAAAACCATGGCAAAGAAAAGAGTAGAGTATAAACCTTGTTAATCTTATGTAAGACGCAAAAGCGACAATGCTTCGCTATAGCGTTTCATGTTATAAACGCCACACTATAAAAATGGATATTGCACCAGGATGGATCGCGGATTTTTCATTATTCTTGGGGCGCAATTTTTGTCCGCGCTGGCAGACAACGCCCTTTTCTTTGCTGCGCTTGCGCTGCTGAAAGAACAACAGTCACCTGAATGGCATTTATCCATGCTGCTTTGGTGTTTTACCGTGTCCTATGTAGTACTGGCTCCGTTCGCTGGCTCTTTTGCAGACTCCATGCATAAGGGCAAAGCCATGATGATTTGTAATGGCATCAAGCTGACCGGTTGCCTGTGTATGCTGGTCGGACTCCCCCCGATTATGGCCTATGCCATGGTTGGCTTTGGCGCTGCGGCCTACTCCCCCGCCAAATACGGCATCATCACCGAATATCTGCCGCATGAAAAACTGGTGGCAGCCAATGGCTGGCTGGAAGGCGCAACCGTCAGCGCGATTATTTTTGGCACCATCCTGGGCGGCCTCCTGGCAGGCAGCCATATTGCCCCCTGGCTGAAAAGCAATTGGCTGGGCGGCTTCTTTACCCCTGCCACCTTTGCTATTGCCGCCATTATTCTGCTGTATCTGGCCGCCTCCTGGCTCAATTGCTATATCCCCAAATTAAAAGTCGAACTCAAACCCCTGCAATTGCAGCCGCTTGGGCTGATTAAAGAGTTCTGGGGCTGCGTGATCAAGCTGTGGCGCGATCCGCAAGGCCAGTTGTCCCTGGGTGTCACCACCTTATTCTGGGGCGCAGGCGCCACTATGCGCCTGGTAGTATTGAACTGGGCCGTGATCTGGTTGAACTTTACGATGGAACAGGCGACTCAGTTAGTGGCTGTCGTGGCCTTTGGTATTGCTGCCGGAGCGGTCTTTGCCGGTCATTTTATTCCGCTGCGTAAAGCATTTAATGTTCTGCCTGCCGGTATTGCCATGGGTTTAATGGTGATCGGCATGCTGTTTGTGCATGATCCCTGGCTGGCCGCTTTTCTGATGTTTATCGTGGGCTGCCTGTCTGGATTTTTTGTTGTGCCACTCAACGCCATGTTGCAACATCGCGGTCATATGCTGATGGGTGCCGGGCATTCGATTGCCGTACAAAATTTTAATGAAAACATCGGCATTTTACTCATGGTGGGTATTCATGCCCTGATGGTGAAATCCTTTAGTATTCCGCTGGCTGAAAATGCCTCCAGTATGGTGGTGCATCAGTTCCAGGCCAGCGGTATTCCCCCTATGCATGCCATTATTTCAGGCTTTGGCCTGATGGTTGCCCTTACTATGATTGCGATCACCGTCAAATTCCGCCGCGGTGTTCGCGCTGGAATAATGAATGACTAAATTTAGCCTGACCCTGTTAGCCCTGATTCTTGCTGGCTGTGGCAAGACTGCAACTGAAGTAAAAAAAGAACGTCCGCCACAGCAGGTTCAGGCGGTGATGACGCATACCGCTGATATTGCTCTGACTTTAACGGCCCAGGGCCATGTCACCCCGCTGGATCAGGTTGAAATCCGCCCGCAAAAAAGTGGCCTGATCAATAAGGTGCATTTTAAAGAAGGGGATCAGATCAAAAAAGGTCAGACCCTGTTCAGCCTGGATGCCCGGGAAGATGAAGCCAATGTGCGTCAGGCGGTGGCCAAACTGGCGCAGAGCCAGGCTCAGCTGGCCGCGGCCGAGCGCGACTATAACCGCTCTAAAGAGCTGGCCGCCCAGAGCTTTATTTCTAAAACAGCGCTGGATAATGCACAAAGCAAATTAGAAACCCTGCAAGCCACCCTGGCAGCAGAACGGGCAGCCGTCGATGCGGCCCGGGTTAATTTATCCTATGCACAAATCACTTCACCTTTAAATGGGCGTGCCGGTCTGGTTGAAGTGCATACCGGCAGCTATGTGCAGCCCAGTATCGCCACCCCGATGGTGACCATCAGCCAGCTGAACCCGATTACCGTGGCCTTCAGCCTGCCAGAGCGCAATCTGAGCACCCTGCAAAATACCCCGCAACCCATTATTGTCAGTGCCCGTCTGCCTGATGGCAGCCAGTTAAAAGGCAAGCTCAGCTTTATTGATAA
>JBOFGM010000140.1:0-3047 GCA_051649105.1 Iodobacter sp.
GGTATAGGTGACTTCAAACTGCGGGAGTTCTTCCCCGGCGCGTTCTATAAAAAACCGATACAGCTCAGGATTGAGCAGCAACGTGGTTTTTTCACTGGAGCTGAACCAACCGCGCTGATATTCATGTTTTTTTACAATAAAGTAGGGCAGGCTGCTCAGCCATTCATGCTGCTTTTGCAGTGTAGTTTCAGCGGCTTTCCCCGCAACATAAGCCCCGCCCACATAGGCTGCGGACAGTATGGCTGCTGCGATTGCACTACCCAGTAATACTTTACGTTTCACCGTTGTCTCCGACATTCAAAAGCTTGCCTTACCGGTCAGTTTGCAAATTGAAGCTGATCCCGGTTTGGCAGAAAAACGGGCGCTTATGGCGCCCGTTCAGATTGGACCCTGTCAGATCCGTTGCGCCAGCTCTACTGCTTTACCAATATAGTTCCATGGTGTCAGCTCTTTCAGACGGGCTTTTTCCAGTTCAGGAATTTCTAAACCATCAATAAACACCGCCAGTGCTTCGCGGGTAATACCGCTCTTACCCCGGGTCAGCTCTTTCAGCTGTTCATAAGGATTAGGCACGGCATAACGGCGCATCACCGTCTGGATTGGCTCAGCCAGTACTTCCCAGTTGGCATTCAGGTCATTGAGCATGGCCTGACGGTTTACTTCCAGCTTGTTTAAACCTTTTAAACAGGCGGAATAAGCCAGCAGGCTGTAGCCCAGACCCACACCCATATTGCGTAATACGGTGGAATCGGTCAGATCACGCTGCCAGCGGCTGACAGGCAGCTTTTGCGACAGGTGAGTCAGCATGGCATTGGCCATTCCCAGATTGCCTTCGGAGTTTTCGAAGTCGATTGGGTTAACCTTATGCGGCATGGTGCTGGAGCCGATTTCATTTTTATTAACACGCTGTTTAAAGAAGCCCAGCGAGATATAGCCCCAGATATCACGGTTCATATCGATCAGAATGGTATTGGCACGGGTAAACGTGTCATATAGCTCACTCATATAATCATGGGATTCAATCTGGGTGCTGTAGGCATTAAAACTGATGCCTAAGCTTTCCACAAAGCGGCGGCAGAAGCTTTCCCAGTCAAAATCAGGGTAAGCCGAGATATGGGCGTTGTAGTTACCTACGGCACCATTGATCTTGCCTAAGAGCTCGATTTTTTCGATGCGGACCAGCTGACGTTCCAGGCGGTAGGCCACATTGGCCATTTCCTTACCCATGGTAGTCGGTGTCGCCGGCTGGCCGTGGGTACGGCTCATCATCGGGGCATCGGCCAGGTCATGGGCCAGCTCTTTGAGCTTACCGACCATTTCTTTCAGCTTGGGCAGCATCACTGCATCGCGGGCACCTTTTAACATCAGCGCATGGCTGAGGTTATTGATGTCTTCGGATGTACAAGCAAAATGGATGAATTCGTTGGCGGCGCTGACTTCAGCATTGCCGGACAAACGCTCTTTCATCCAGTATTCCACGGCTTTTACATCGTGATTAGTTGTACGCTCAATGGTTTTCACTTCCAGCGCATGCTCTGGTGAAAATTGGGCAACAACGGCATCGAGTTCAGCAATGGTGGCGGCAGAGAAGGGTTTGATTTCTTCAATGGCCGTTTCTGCGGCAAGGGCTTTTAACCAGGCGATTTCAACGGCTACGCGGTTTTTAACCAGTGCGTATTCGCTAAAATAAGGACGTAAATCGGCGAGCTGTTTTTCATAACGGCCGTCGAGCGGGGATAGGGCGGTAAGGGCGGAAAGCTCCATGGTGCGAACCAAGTCTCACGTCTGCAAAATCAAGGAAAGAATTTTAACACAGCAGGCGGCTGCTGCTCTGAGCAAACTGCAATTGAATAAAGCCAAAATGAGCGCAAAGCCATACAGATACTGGCTTTTTTGCTTTGCCGTTACTGGCTCAGGCGTGTTTTTTTACCAGAAACAGGGGCTGGTTCAGCCTTAGCCCGGGTCTCTCTTCAGGCTTCTTTGTTATAAAAGGAGGCTGGCTTGGTTTGTTTGCAACGATTATGTCAATATGGATGACAGTAAGGGTGCGTTCTAGTAAGAATGTGATGACAAACATAAAAAGGATGGAGAGATGGATCAGACAAGTCAGATCAGCCCGGAATGGCAGAATTGGATTGTGGAAAACCTGGCCCGGGGCTGCGTGCCGCAATCTTTAGTGGAGGTGATGGCGGGTAAAGGCTTTGACCCTGTGTTTGCCAATGCCATTGTCTTTCATTTTTCCAGCCAGCCGGCTCAGGTGGCTGCGCCCGATAAAGGCGAAGTGGCACCTTTCCGCTATGAAACGCCGCGTTTCCCTCAGGCCGGTGCCTCGATCCAGACCCATGACCGACAAGTGCAAGTGGTCGCTCGGGTGGCAAAACCCGTGCTGGTGATGCTGGATCAGTTATTGTCATCTGAGGAGTGCGATGAGCTGGTGCGTTTATCTGAAGATAAATTAAAGCGCTCGACCATTGTTGACCCGCAAACCGGGGCCGAAGAGGTGATTAACGATCGCAGCAGCTATGGCACCTTTTTTAATGTGAATGAAAGTGATTTTATTGCCCGGCTGGACCGGCGTATTGCCGAAGTGATGCACTGGCCGTTGGAAAACGGGGAGGGAATGCAGATTTTAAATTACAAGGTGGGGGGCGAATATAAGCCGCACTTTGATTATTTTCCCGAACGGGACCCGGGCAGCCAGGTTCATCTTAAAACCGGTGGTCAGCGGGTTTCCACCCTGGTGATGTATCTGAATGATGTGGAAGAAGGTGGCGAAACCGTGTTCCCTGAGCTGGGCCTGGCGGTGGCTCCTAAAAAGGGTTCGGCGGTGTATTTTGAATACTGTAATAGCGAAGGGCAGGTTGATCCGAAGACCTTGCATGGTGGCAACCCGGTGCTTAAAGGCGAAAAATGGATTGCTACTAAATGGATGCGTCAGCGCCGGTATAACTAGCAGTCAGTTTCTGGCGGCTGGCACGTTATAAAGGTTCGGCGGTGTATCTGAATACTGGCGAGGGTCAGGTTGATCCGCAGACCTTGCATGGTGG
>JBOFGM010000141.1:0-3802 GCA_051649105.1 Iodobacter sp.
AGGGATTGTATTTTCTTACGGACATGCCGATATTAAGAATAAGCAGAGGCGTCAGACTTCTGCTTACAGCCTGAGGAGATATTGCCATGATGACCGTATTCAGTATGGAAGACGGAAGCTTTGAGGTAGAACACGTGGACATCCTCACTGCACAAGAAGAATCACTGCGTCCGCTTGCTCTGCCCGCTTTGCAATTGCTGAGCGTCGCGGAGTCGGAAAGTATCAAACGCCCGGTAGTGGCGTTTCGCCATTAAGCTGAGTTGAGCTGTGCCATGAAGGAGCGCGTTTGGCAAGGTAGGCAGCAACGCCTTCAAGCGCTTCTTCATGGGTTCTTATGTGGGCAATACGATGTGCGGTATCAGAAATCATGGCGTCGTCAATCGGGCGGTGCACAACGGATGTAATCAGTCTTTTGGCCGCAGTCAGTGCATGCGGGCTGTTTTGCAGTAATTCACTTATCCATGCTTCGACCTGCTTGTCCATTGCTGCGGTATTTTCACTGACTTCATGCAACAGCCCCATTTGCCGTGCCGTATGGCTGCTGAACCGCTCTGCGGTCAGCATATAGCGCCGTGCTGCACTGATCCCTATCTTGCTGATGATATAGGGGCCGATGACGGCAGGGATTAAGCCCAGGCGGACTTCATTGATGCGGAACCATGCGTCAGAGGTGGTAACGGCTAAATCACAACAGGCAATCAAGCCGACGCCCGCGCCAAAAGCCGGGCCCTGAATCCGGGCAATAGTGGGAACGGGCAGCCGCTCCAGCGTTTGCATCAGACGGGCGAGTTTCAGGGCGTCTTCAAAGTTACGGTGCTGATCGAACTGGGTGGAGTGATGCATCCAGCTGGAATCGGCTCCTGCACTGAATGTGGAGCCTTCGGCGGTAAGAACAACAGCACGTAAGCTGGCATTTTGCCCCAGTGCCGCCAGAGTGGCGGTCAGCTCTGCAATCAGTGTGTCATCAAAGGCATTGCAAAGCTCAGGGCGGGCCAGCGTGATTGTGGCAATGCCATGGTTGAATTGGGTGTTTATGGTGTCGCTCATGCCTGCCCCTGAATGATCTTGCATTGATCTGATCTTGATCGCATGGAAACAAAATGCTGTAGTTTGTAGCAGACTGGCCGCGTGAGATGTTTTGCTGAAGGCGAGTCAGTTTAGTTAAGATTGCTTGCCTGTGTTAGAGTGCGCGCCATTCTGAGCTGACAAGAGGTTGCAGTCAGTCTGTAATCTGCCGGTTTTTCCGTTGGAAAAATCACTTGTCAGGCAAAATCCCCTGCGGGGATAGTTTTTTTTAGTTTGTATACCAAGTTTAAAGTCTGTATGAGTCAATAATAAGCGGTGGCCGGGTGTTTTGTTCTGGTCTGTATTTTCAGACAATAACAAGACTTGTCGTCTTTACTTATGTTTAATTCCTTGGTCCGATGCGAATTACTTTCTGGTTTTGTCTGCTGGGTATGGTTGCTTTTTCTGCCAGGGCGGAGCGGGTACAAATTCCTGGCGCAGAAATCACTTTAACCGCGAAATATTTCCCGCCTCCTTTTCCGGAAGCCGGCCCTGCTGCGGCTGTCGTGTTATTACATGGTTGTAACGGACAGGGGCAAACCACCGGGATCAATCCCCGCCCGGACAGAATGGTCAGCCTGCTGCAGGAAAAAGGGTATGCCGTTCTGATGCTCGATAGTTTTACCGCCCGTGACCTGCAGGAAATATGCTCGGTGCCGCTGAGCAGACGTACGCTCAGCCCCCGGATGCGGGCCGAAGATGCCCGTCATGCGCTGGAATGGCTGAAAACGCGTAAAGAAATTGATGGCGACCGGCTGGGGATGATTGGCTGGTCACACGGTGCCACTTCGGTGCTCGCTCTTTTGGGGCAGAAACAGCCTTCAGTGCGTGTTGCCGTGGCCTTTTTCCCTACTTGCAGCTCCTATCTGGCGCGCGATAAATTTCAGACGACCGCCCCCTTACTGATG
This sequence comes from Iodobacter sp., assembly GCA_051649105.1. GTDB lineage: Bacteria > Pseudomonadota > Gammaproteobacteria > Burkholderiales > Chitinibacteraceae > Iodobacter. The sequence continues at coordinate 1,974 of JBOFGM010000141.1, forward strand.
CTGATCGGAGAGGAAGATAACTGGACGCCGGCAGAGCCTTGCAGAGCGCTGGTTGCCCGTGCGGATCAGCCTACATTACGTTTAATTACCTATCCTGATGTGTACCATGATTTTGACAATGCCAGCCTGAAAGCGGATGAAACCCGCCGTGTTATGATGGCAGGGACCAGTGTGACGGTCGGATCAAATCCTGAGGCGACTTCGGATGCTTACCGGCGCACCTTTAAGTGGATTTCCCCCTGGCTGGATTTAAACCGCATGCCGGTGGTGTCGCCATCATTCCGGCACAGTGGCTCCGGGGTGGGGAAAAATACCGGCCCATAGGGCTTTCGCTTGATCCATTACAAAAATGCACAGAAAAGTTCTTCGCCGGAAGCAATTTATATCTACGCTGGTGTGGAGTCATGTCAGTCTGGCTGCTTATTTCTCTGTACGAGTCTGATGCAGTTGCTAACAAATCGCGATGGGTTCATTCTTGTGCCCGTCAGGATTGGCGTGTTTCTGACGGTGAGTTGATGATTGGCAATGCCTTCAATCATTAATAACTCAAAATGTAATCAATTCTGGGAGATGGATATGAGCTATTACATGGAAGATTTGCAGCCAGGTTTAAAGGCTGAATACCGTAAAACACTGACCGAAACCGATATTGTGTTATTCGCCGGAATTACCGGTGATAACAACCCGATGCATATTGACGAAGAGTATGCTGCTGCCAGCCGTTTTGGCGGCCGTATTGCACATGGCATGCTTAGTGCCAGCCTGATTTCCACCGTGATCGGTACCCGCCTGCCCGGCCCGGGTGCAATCTATATGGGCCAGAATTTAAAATTTCTGAAGCCTGTCCGGATTGGTGACACGGTTACGGCAACCGTTACCGTACTGGAAATCTTTGAAGAAAAACAAAGGGCTCGTTTACTCACAGAATGCTGGGTAAAGGGCGAAAAAGTGGTGGATGGTGATGCTTTAATCTGGATGCCGCGCCGTCCGGTATAACTATTTAGTGAAAATATTTGCGGTATGAGGAGTTTTTATATGCAAGCCAATCTTGCCACCTTGCTGGCAACTATCCCTGAAATAAGCCTGGTTTCCTCTGTTGATCTGTATGGCGGCGAGGAGCCGGGTTTACCGGTTTTGCAAATTAAAGGTACGACCGGTTCGGCGGCGGTTGCTTTGCAGGGGGGACATATTCTCTCTTTTATTCCGCAAGGCGGCCGTGAGCTGTTGTGGTTGTCGCCAAAGGCTGTTTTTGCCCCCGCGAAAGCGATCCGCGGGGGAATTCCTCTTTGTATGCCTTGGTTTGGCCGTCATCCTGAAGGTTTGCCAGCGCATGGTTTTGCGCGTTCTGCTGTCTGGGGTGTGAGCGAGGCTGAAATTCTCAGCGATGGGGCGATTAAGGTGGTGTTGGGGCTGGAAGATTCGGCCGAGACGCTGGCTCTTTGGCCGCATGCCTTTACTTTCCGTCTGGAAATTACCGTGGGTCAGGAGCTGACATTACAGCTGACCGTTGAAAACCTCAGTGATACGCCTGCGCCATTTTCGCAAGCATTCCACAGCTATTTTGCGGTGCCGGATGTGAATGAAATTGCCATTCGCGGTTTGGATGGCTGCACCTATATCGATACCTTGTTGCCAGAGCGTCCGCATGTGCTGCAAACGGGTGATTTGCATGTCCGCTCGCTGACCGACCGTGTTTACCTGGATGTGCCGGCCACGCAAGAAATCCTGCACAGCGCCGGAAATATCAAAATTGTCAGTGACACCCATTCGGCCATTGTCTGGAACCCCTGGGAAGGCGATGCCAAAGCGGCGGATATCGGGGCAGAAAG
>JBOFGM010000142.1:0-2407 GCA_051649105.1 Iodobacter sp.
CCAGCGCCATATCTTCTTCACGGGTTTTGCCGCGCGGGCGGGTGCCGGCAATCGGGCGCACGGTAATGGTATCGTCTTCCAGCCGGACCAGAATCTCGGGAGAGGCCCCGACAATATGAAAGTCACCAAAATGATAAAAGAACATATACGGCGAAGGATTTAACGATCGCAGGGCGCGGTAAAGCGACAGCGGTGATTCGGTATAGGGCTGGCTCATCCGCTGGGACAGCACCACCTGCATAATATCGCCATCAATAATGTAATCTTTGGCTTTCAGTACGGCAGCTTTAAAGGCTTCTTCGCCAAAGCCGGAAACCATGGTGTGGCTGGCTGGCGCTGCGCCTTGCAGCGGGATTTTAACCGGTTCGCGTAAATTCATCCGCAGCTGGTGTAAGCGATCCGCGGCTTTTTGATAGGCATTGCTTTGTTCTGTGTCGGCGTACACCACCAGATAGAGTTTGCCGGACAGGTTGTCCACCACAATCAGCTCTTCAGAGAGCAGCAGCTGGATATCCGGCGCACCAATTTCGTCGGGTTTTTGGGTGTTGGCGAGTTTTTTCTCGATATAGCCAATGGTTTCATAGCCAAAATAACCGACTAAGCCGCCTAAAAAGCGCGGCAGCATTTTATTGGCCGGGGCGCGATAGCGCTTTTGGAACGATTCAATAAAATCGAGCGGATTGCCCTGATGCGTTTCAATCACGGTGTTATTCAATAACACCTCGGTCTGATTGCCCGTGACGCTCAACCGGGTACGGGCTGGCAGACCAATAAAAGAATAGCGTCCAAAACGCTCACCGCCGACCACTGATTCCAGCAGATAGGAATAGGGCTGGTTGGCCAGCTTCAGATAAACCGATAACGGGGTATCTAAATCGGCAAACAGTTCCAGAGTCAGCGGAATACGGTTATAGCCTTGCTCTTGCAGGGTATTAAATTCGGATATCGACAGCATGGTTTACTCCAGACATAGATCTTGGCCGCCAGGGCAGGCGGTTAACGGGCGGATAGGGGGTCAGGGCGCGTGTCGTATCGCCATCGCTGATTGTCTGGAAAAAGGTCCATTTATTCTTGTCATGAGTAGTAACAGCCCTGATTTTTGCCGATCTTGACCAAAATGGTCAACCTTATTGGCACGGTAAAGGCAAATTGCCGGCAAAAAAAAATGATCCGTGGCCACAAACTGTCTGTTTCTGATTGCACTTTATCGCGTTTTCAGACGCTTTATCTGCCTAAAAGGCGCTTTGTCTCATCGCTGACTTGCACCTGAATGATGTTGGTATATTTCAGTTATTGCTTTGGCCTAGGATCTGTTATGTATCCCGTTATCTTAAAAAATGTCAGTAAGCACTATCGCATGGGCTCGGTGGATGTTCCTGCGCTGCAGGATATTGATCTGGAAATCCTTCCCGACCGTTTTACGGTGATTTCAGGCCAGTCCGGCAGTGGTAAAAGCACCTTGCTGAATTTAATGGGCTGCATCGACCGGGCTGATTCCGGTGAGGTGCTGGTGGCCGGGCAGCCGGTGGCGTCCTTATCCGATAATGCCCTGGCTGATTTCCGGGCCCGCCATCTGGGCTTTATTTTTCAGAACTTTAATTTGCTGCCGGTGCTCAGCGCCTATGAAAATGTCGAGCTGCCCCTTTTAATGCTGAATATGCCTGCAGCCAGGCGTAAAGCCCGGGTGCAGGAATTGCTGGATGCGGTGGGGCTGGCCGACCGGATGAATAATCGCCCGGGCCAGCTTTCCGGCGGGCAGCGGCAGCGGGTGGCGATTGCCCGTGCCCTTGCGCCAGCTCCCCGGCTGGTACTGGCCGACGAGCCAACGGCCAATCTGGATAGTCAGACCGGGGCGGGGATATTGCTGCTGATGCGGCAAATGCAGCGTGAGCATAAGGTGAGTTTTGTGTTTTCTTCGCATGATCCGCAGGTGATGGCGGCGGCCGATGATGCCGTGATGATCCGCGACGGGCGGATTATCCAAAGTCCTTCTCATGTTACTGGCGGGGTGGCCGTATGAATCTGCTGACTCTGGCTTTACGTAATCTGCTGCGTAATTATCGCCGCTCATTAGCCACCCTGCTGGCCATGCTGGTGGGCATGGTCTCGGTACTGCTGTTTGGCGGGTACAGCGAAAATATTCATCTGGGTTTGCAAACCGGCTTTGTACAAAGTAGCGGGCATTTGCAAATTCAGCATAAAGATTACTTCTTATACGGCAATGGGAACCCGGCCGCCTATGGCATCAGTGATTATCCGGCGCTGGTCAGTGCCTTACAAAAAGATGCTGTGCTGGCACCGATGCTGACGGTGGTCACGCCCACCTTAAGTCTGGGCGGGATTGCCGGTAATTTTGCGGCGGGCGTATCCCGTACTGTGGTGGGCCGCGGCGTGGTGGTTGCGGACC
>JBOFGM010000143.1:0-2213 GCA_051649105.1 Iodobacter sp.
AATTGCTTCCGCCGGAGTCAGCGGTGCCCGCGGTCTGGGTACGGCCAAGCTCTCTTTACTGACCCGCCAGCTGGCTACCTTGCTGGATGCCGGTCTGCCGATTGAGCAGGCGTTGTCGGTACTGATTGAGCAAAGTGAAGTGGAGCGGGAAAAGCAGCTGGTTGCGGCGCTGCGCAGTGAGATTCTGGCCGGCTCGTCATTATCCCAGGCCTTGTCTCGCCATCCGCGCGTGTTCCCCGAGCTGTATCGCACCATTGTCAGTGCCGGTGAAGAATCCGGTAAAGCAGCGGCGGTAATGCAGCGTCTGGCCGATTATCTGGAATCCCGTGCCTCGCTCGCCTCTAAAGTCGGGCTGGCCTTTATTTATCCGGCGGTGGTGATGTTTGTCTCCGCGCTGGTGATTGTGGGTTTGCTGACCTGGGTTGTGCCGCAGATGGTCACCGTTTTTCAGAGTGCCAAGCAAACCCTGCCTCTGTTAACCCGTTTATTGCTGTGGGCCAGTCAGTTTGTCCGTGACTGGGGGCTGTTGTTCTTTATTCTACTGGCCGGCTCAGGCGTGGCTTTCTGGCATGCCCTGAAAAAACAGGCGGTTCGCCGGCAGTTTGACGCCTGGCGTTTAAAACTGCCACTGATCGGCCGCTTTGAGCGCACGGCCAATACGGCGCAGCTGGCCTCCACGCTGGCGATTCTGGTGGGCAGTGGTGTGCCGCTGCTCAATGCCTTGCAGGCGGTCAGCGGCGTGCTGGGCAGCCTGCCTTTGCGGGATGCTGTGGCCGAGGCCGCCAAACAGGTCAGGGAAGGGATGACCTTATCCCGGGCACTGGCTGCCAGCAAAATGTTTCCACCGGTACTGATTCATTTAATTGGCAGCGGGGAGGCCACCGGGCGGCTGGAGCATATGCTGGAAAAAGCCGCATTGCAGCAAACCCAGGAATTAGAAAACCGTGTTTCCACCTTTACCGGCTTATTAGGGCCATTAATGGTATTGCTGATGGGGGGCGTGGTTTTAGTGATTGTATTGGCGATTTTATTGCCGGTATTTGAAATGAATCAGCTGGTTAAATAAAACCCGGTGACTCAGTGTATTAGCGCTATTGTTTTTTACTAACCTTCCGGTAAATAACCCGGCCGGGGTTTTTCAATGACCTTAAAGGTGTTCTATGCAAAAGATACAACGTGGTTTTACTCTGATTGAAATTCTGGTTGTCATTACCATTCTGGCCATTTTAGGTGCACTGGTGGTGCCTAAAATTATGAACCGGCCGAATGAGGCGCGTGTTGTCGCGGCTAAACAAGATATTCGCTCCATCGTCCAGGCGCTGAAGCTGTATAAGCTCGATAACGGCCGCTATCCAAGTACCGAACAGGGTTTAAAAGCGCTGGTGGAAAAACCCAACGCAGCTCCCGTGCCTAATAACTGGAAAACCGGTGGTTATTTGGAAAAACTGCCAAAAGATCCGTGGGGTGGCGATTATCTGTTTCTCAGCCCGGGCATTAAGGGTGAAATTGATGTGATGAGCTACGGCGCGGATGGTCAGCAGGGCGGCACAGAGTCGGATGCCGATATCGGCTCCTGGGATAATTAAATCTTATGTTTCGTCGCGGCTTTACGCTGATCGAGATTCTGGTTGTGCTCTCTATCATTGGCGTGATTATGGGGCTGGCCGTGGTGCGTCTGGATTTATCCGACGCTCAGCGGGTGGAGCGCGAAGCTTCCCGGCTGGCGGCCTTGTTTGAATCGGCCCGCGACGAGGCCATTACCGGCGGACAGGCCATTGCCTGGTCATCCGATGGTCATGGCTATCAGTTTTGGCTGCAGGATGCTGAAAACAACTGGCAGTCGGTGACCAGCCATGAGGTGTTAAAACCCCATGTTCTGGACCAGGTGAGCGTGGACGGGTTGATTGTAAATCTGCGCGAGCGCCGGCTGGGCGAGCGTCTGGTGTTTGAGCCTTCCGGGGTGAATTCGCCTTTCAGCCTGCAGCTGCGCTTAAATGACAGCCAGCTGGAGCTGAGCGGGGATGTGATGGGGCGGGTGGAAGTGCACCAGCCCGATGCTTCTGCACCACAGGCCCTGCCTCATGCATAAACGCGATGGTTTTACCCTGATTGAAGTGCTGGTGGCGCTGGCGGTGATTGCCATTGCCATGGGCGCGGCGATGAAGGCCACCATGGCCAGTACCAATAATGCGATTGAGCTTAAAACCCGCACC
>JBOFGM010000144.1:0-2209 GCA_051649105.1 Iodobacter sp.
TACCGAGCGTGGCATCTGCTCGCTGCCCTTTGTGCGCCAGTCGGACGGTGAAACGGTGTATTTCCCATCCAATCTGATCGAAAACCTTTTTGTCAGCAATGGCATGAGCGCCGGCAATACGCTGGCCGAAGCACAGGTGCAGTGCCTGTCTGAGATTTTTGAGCGCGCAGTTAAACGTGAAATTTTAGAGCGCGAAATCACCCTGCCCGATGTACCGCAGGAAGTCATCGCAAAATACCCTGGCATTCTGGCCGGGATTGCCGCCTTAGAAGAGCAAGGCTTTCCGGTACTGGTTAAAGATGCGTCGCTGGGCGGCGTTTACCCGGTCATGTGCGTCACCCTGATGAACCCGCGTACCGGCGGTGTCTTTGCCTCTTTTGGCGCTCACCCCAGCTTAGAAGTGGCCCTGGAGCGCAGCCTGACGGAACTACTGCAAGGACGCAGTTTTGAAGGCCTGAACGATCTGCCACGCCCTACCTTTGAAAGCCATGCCTTAACTGAGCCTAATAACTTTATTGAGCACTTTATCGATTCAAGCGGCATTGTGTCCTGGCGCTTTTTCAGTGCTAAATCCAATTACACCTTTGTGGAATGGGATTTTTCCAGCACCGGGGCCAATGCCAATACCGAAGAAGCCGCCGCTTTATTTGGCATTCTGAAAGACCTGGGCAAAGAAGCCTATATGGCGGTGTACGACCAATTAGGCGCAACAGCCTGCCGTATTCTGGTACCAGGTTATTCTGAAATTTATCTGACAGAAGATTTAATCTGGGATAACACCAATAAAGCGCTGCTGTTCCGTGCCGATATCCTGAATCTGCATCGTCTGGACAATGCCGCACTGTCTGCGCTGCTGTATCGTCTGGAAGACAATGAGCTGGGCGACTACTCCAGGATCTCGGATTTAATTGGCATTAAATTTGATGAAAACACCGTATGGGGCCAGCTGACCGTTCTTGAGTTAAAGCTGCTGATTAATCTGGCCCTGCAGCGATTTGACGACGCGCACGATCTGACCGGTGCCTTCTTGCAGTACAACGACAACACACTGGACCGCGTGCTGTTTTATCAGGCCTTAAATGCGGTGCTGGATGTGGTGCTGGGCGATGATCTTGAGCTGGAAGATTACGAATTCAATTTCCGCCGGATGTTTGGTAACCCAAGGATGGATGCAGCCCTGGGAGCCGTCAATGGCAGTGTGCGCTTCTTTGGCTTAACCGAAACCAGTATGAAACTGGAAGGCCTGGATAAACACCATCGCCTGATCGACAGTTACAAGAAACTGCATACCGCGCGCAGCCAGTTTGTGGCAAAACCGGTCTGAGATAAGTCTCTGTTATCAAGAATATATTGCATGACTAACGACCTTCAGGCCGCCAGCTTGAAGGTCGTTTTTTTATCGCCCTCCGATTTTAAGCGCAGCAGATCACTCTCTGCCTGTTATTGAATAAAATCGTGTTTTCAAAATTACAAATTACAGCACCGGCTTCTATACTCATTTCATCAGTCAGGGCCAGAAGCCGCCGCCCTGCCGCTATGTCATCACACTGAATAACAAGTACCCGTCTGCCAGGCAGCGCAGACAGGGCAACTACCTTCTCCGACAGAGGTTAATGTGATCGCCATCCACAAACTTCGGATTAAACCCCTGCTGATTTTTTTTACAGCAGGGCTGACATTATTATTACTACTCCAATCGGGTCTGCTGTTTCAAAGGTTGCAGTTACTCACCACCTACAGCCATTACGAGCACAGAGTCACAGATAAACTGGTCGCAGCCAGCGATAACATCCGCTATTCGATTGTTCAGATTCAGCAATACCAGACCGATTCGGCGGCAACCGGCGAAAACGAGGGTCTGAACGAGGCCCAAAAGTCATTACTGGCCGGTGTCACCGCTCTTGATCAAGTTGAGAAACTGGCTCCTGCCGATTATGCTCAGGATATCCAGCAACTGCGAAACAGCCTGCAACAACTCCATCAGACCGGGCTGCGAATGGTGACGGCCTATCTTCAGAGCCGCGAGGCCGGCAATGCCATTATGAAAGCAGCAGACGGCTTTGACAGGCAATCCAGTCAGGCACAAAGCCATATCGAAAAACTGGTCAAACGCATCAATGCCTTACAGCAAAACACCAGCGATCAAGTCACGCAGTTGATTGACTCCTTGTACACCATCACCCTGGCGCTCAGCGGCATGATGATCTTG
>JBOFGM010000145.1:0-11260 GCA_051649105.1 Iodobacter sp.
TGGGGGTCGGTGTCGGCTTAGGACGCGGTGTAACCACCGGTTTTACTTTCTCCGTCACAATCTCGGCCGGTTTTTCAGGCAACACTTCGGGTGGTGGCGTCGGTTCTGCCCGGCGTTTTTCAGGAGCTGCCGGCGGGGATATTTCTTCTGTTGCCGTGGCCGCAGGCGGTGGACCGCCCCATAGCTCAACCACAACCGGTTCCGGTTTTTTGGTTTGCCAGTTAACCGACAACAGCAAGCCTGCCAGAAGCAGCAAGTGAACGGCGGCGGCGAGCGCAAAAGCTAAAGTACGATGCTCATTGCGGTTATCTGTATGTCTCATATCACTTCGGCTGAACGAGCAGGCCAACCCGGGCAATATTGGCCTGTTTTAAGGCATCCATTGCATTCATTACTTGCTCGTAGCGGATGGATTTATCAGCGGCAATCACTACCGGCCTGTTGGGGGTAATGGCTTGTTTGGCTTGTACGGTCTCGACCAGTGCTTTCAGGTCTGCCAGATCGCTGGTTTGTTCTTTATCGTGCAGTTTAATAGCGCCAGCGGCATCAATTTCTACCCTGAGCGGGGCCGCATTCACTTCCTGATCGGATTTTCCAACTGTGGGCAGATTCACCACGCCTTGTTGCATCATGGGTGTTGCCACCATAAAGATCACCAGCAAAACCAGCATCACATCGATATAGGGAACAACATTAATCTCATTTTTAATTCTGCGTGTGCGGCGAGCCATTTAGAATCCTAAACATCAGTGAACTGCGGGTATTGAACGGGTAAGTGATCTTTAATGGGGGCACCGTGGTGCACCATGCCCTCTGTTTGCAGGCCGGTTTTTATTTAACCTGGCGTTGCAAGATATTGGAAAACTCTTCAATAAAGGTATCAAAGCGGTTGGCCAGACGGTCGACTTCATTGGCAAAACGGTTATAAGCCACCACGGCCGGAATCGCTGCAAACAGACCAATGGCCGTTGCCACCAGTGCTTCTGCAATCCCCGGAGCGACTGTGGCAAGCGTGGCCTGCCCCACATTAGCCAGCCCGGTAAATGCATTCATAATGCCCCAGACGGTGCCGAACAAGCCGATGTACGGGCTGATGGAGCCCACGGTGGCTAAAAAGGCGGTATGGGCATCCAGCTCATCCAGCTCACGCTGACATGCGGCACGCATGGCGCGGCGGCTGCCTTCCATAACATCGGATAATTCCATATTGCCGCGCTCACCGGCGCGCTGACGCAATTTCAGAAATTCACCAAAGCCGGCCTGGAAGATTTTTTCCATGCCCAAAGCCTGGCCACGGCGGACCTGATCGTACAGTGAGGCAAGATCTGCGCCGTTCCAGAACCGGTTTTCAAAATCTTCGGTTTGTTTACGGGCAAAATTGATAGCGAAGTGCTTGCTGAAGATATACCACCAGGACATAAACGACATCACAAGCAAGATGCCCATGACGACTTGTACAACGAGGCTGGCATGCAGAACTAAGGTGATAATCGATAAATCTTGGCTTGCCGCAGAAACTTCCACTTTCATTAATCCTTTGAGACCCGGTAGTTGATCCGGGGTAAAAAGTTATGAATCAGTCTTGGGGGTAAATCCAAAGTGCTCATAAGCCGTCAGGGTAGCAATGCGGCCCCGGGGTGTTCTTTGTAATAAGCCTTGCTGAATCAGGAACGGTTCAATGACATCTTCGATCGTATCGGTCGATTCCCCGATTGCTGCTGCCACATTATCCAACCCTACGGGCCCGCCCGCAAATTTCTCGAGAATGGCAGATAAAAGCTTCCTGTCCATTACATCCAGTCCGGCATGATCCACATCCAGCATGGAAAGTGCCGCATCCGCCACTTCGCGCGTTACATGGCCATCGGCCCGGACTTCTGCATAATCGCGTACCCGGCGCAATAAACGGTTGGCAATCCGCGGCGTACCGCGTGATCTTCTCGCAATTTCGAAGGCGCCGTCAGGGACTATATTCACCTTGAGTAATTGCGCGGAACGTGTAGTGATGCGGGTCAGCTCTTCTGCGGTATAAAACTCCAGCCGGGCGACAATCCCAAAGCGGTCCCGCAGCGGATTGGTCAGCATCCCGGCACGGGTGGTTGCACCAATCAGGGTAAAGGGGGGCAGATCCAGTTTAACCGAGCGTGCCGCCGGGCCTTCACCAATCATTAAATCCAGCTGAAAGTCTTCCAGTGCCGGATAAAGAATTTCTTCCACCACCGGGCTGAGCCGGTGAATTTCATCAATAAACAACACATCGTGTGGTTCAAGATTGGTCAGGATAGCCGCCAGATCACCTGCCCGCTCCAGCACCGGGCCGGAAGTCTGGCGCAGATTCACACCCAGCTCGCGGGAAATAATATGCGCCAGCGTGGTTTTACCAAGGCCTGGCGGGCCAAACAGCAAAACATGGTCCAGCGCTTCACCGCGCTTTTTTGCTGCTTCAATAAAAATTTCTAACTGCCCGCGCGCTTTAGCCTGGCCGACATATTCGTCCAGCAGCTTGGGGCGCAGAGCGTGTTCCAGTTTTTCTTCTTGCAGCGATATCTTTGAGCTGGTGATCAGGCGGTCAGCAGGCGCAGAAGAGAGCGCATCAGTTTCGATCATGGCAGGCGATCCAGGCGGGTAAAGCGGTTTGTGCCGTAAGAATAAGCAAGCACAATGACGCTGGCAACACTAAAGCCTGCCATGATATCGGAGAAATGGTGCACACCCAGTACCAGTCTGGCCAGTCCGCCCAGAATAGCGGCAAAAAATGCCAGCATAAACCAGAGCCTGCGCTGCTTTGGGTAGTAACGGGACACAATAATGGCCAGGACAAAGGACATAATCCAGGCGGACATTGCATGGCCGCTGGGGAACGACGGGCCATGGGCAGAGGCTAAAAATTCCAGGCTTGGCCGCGGGCGTAAAATAGTGAATTTCAGCAGGGCATTGACGGCCCAGCCGCTTAAAATAGCCAGCGGCAAGCCAATAGCATCTATCCGGTTAGCTGTAGTGCGCCATAAAATCAGCCCGATGCTGCCAGCCAGCAATAGTGAGCCAACGGCACCGCCAAACCAGGCCAGAATTTTACAGCCACGGATTAATAATTCCGGGCCGTTATACAGGGCATGACCCACGCTGGCATCCAGTGCGATCAGAGCAGGAGAGCCTAAGGCTGAGGCTAAAATCACAAACAGAACAATGCCCGCAATGGCGGCCATGGGTAATATACGCATTTAAATTTTGACCAATTGTTTCAGGGCGCGCCGGATACCGTCAGAAACATCAACATCGGCAGCCAGCTCTTTAACCGCTCCGCTGGCTTCGCGGTCGCTGTAGCCCAGGGCCAGCAAGGCGTGCAGTACATCATCTTTATTTGATGCCGGCACTGGAAATAGTGCATTTTTGTCACTGACTGCAGTCATAATAGGCATGTTGCTCAGCTTGCCACGCAACTCTAACACCAGTCTTTCTGCCGTTTTTTTACCAATACCCGGTACTTTGGAGAGACGAACCAGGTCTTCTGCCGCAACCGCCTGTGCCAGCTCATCGGCATTCATCCCTGATAAAATCGCCAGTGCAATTTTTGCGCCGATACCGCTGACCTTAATCAGTGAGCGAAAGGTGTCGCGCTCGGCCCGGGTAGCAAAACCATATAAAAGTTGTGCATCTTCACGCACCACCATGTGGATAAATAAGCTGGATGGCTGCCCTAAATGGGGCAGCACATAAAAAGTGCTCATTGGCACATCGACTTCGTAGCCTACGCCATTGGTTTCAATCACAATTTGCGGTGGCTGTTTTTCGATCAGGGTTCCGGTCAGGCGTCCGATCATGGTGTGCATCTCTAGAGGAAAGCGGGGAGTATAAATGTCCGACCATAGCTTTACGAACAGGATATTGGGTATTTTTTGCTTGGCAGGTCTTGTGCAGGCCCAGGCTGCACCAGTAAGGCTGCTGACGCAGCAGCAACAGCCCTATAGCGATCAGAATATCAAGGGTCAGCAAAGCGGTATTGCGCTGGAAACGGTGCGCTGTGTGATGAATAAACTACAGCGTCCGCTTGAAATTAAGTTTGTCCCCTGGAAGCGGGCACAAACCCTGGTTGAGCAAGGCGATGCGGATGGTTTTTTCTCTGCCTCACAAAACAGTGAGCGGGATCGCTATGCCACGCTTTCACAAATGATCGCTCCGCAGCAATGGCGCTGGTATTTGCGTGCTGAAAGTAATGTTAAACCTTCCAGCGATGAATTTCGTCAGTCTGTTACGGTGGGGGCTTATTTTGGCTCAAATATGCTGAGCTGGCTGACACATAGTGGTTATCGTATTTATGCCAGTCCGCCGGGGCATGATCAGTTGTTGAAAATGCTGCTTGCCGGTCGGGTTGGCGCGGTACTGGCCAGTGATCTGGCGATGAATGAAGTCATTTTGCAGGGCCATGCCACGCAGCTGGTCCGTTCAGAATTACTGGAGGATAAACCGTTGGGGGTTTATTTCGGGCATCATTTTTTAGGCCGGGAAGATCCGGATTTTATGTCGCGGTTTAATGCTCAGCTGCCGTTTTGCCGCAGTAATATCAGGCCAGACGTCCGCGTTTGATGGTCAGCCCAAGGCTGGCCAGCTGTTTCATGGCTCCGCTGTCGTGCTGAGCATGGGTCAGCGCCACGGCCAATGCATCGGCCGCATCAGACTGCGGCGCGCCATTTAAACGCAACATTCTTTGCACCATCTGGCTGACCTGATCTTTATCGGCATGGCCATTGCCGACGACCGCTTGTTTAACCTGCAGCGCGGTATATTCCCCGATCGGCAAATCGGCCAGCACCAGTGCTGACATGGCCGCTCCCCGTGCCTGCCCCAGCATCAGCGTGGATTGTGGGTTTACATTAACGAAGACAATTTCAACTGCCGCCACATCCGGCTGGTAGGTGGCCACCACTTCGCGGATTCCTTGCAAAATGGATTTAATCCTGGCGGCCAGCTCGCCTCCAGGGGTGCGGATACAGCCAGAGGCCACATAAGTGCGGTGCTGTCCTTCTACATCAATCACACCAAAACCTGTGATTCTGGATCCAGGATCAATTCCCAAAATACGCATTATTGATTTCACTTTATCAGCCGGGTTATACCCGGTTTATTCATTGCCCAGTACAGAATCACCTTTGGCAAAAGTCCAGGTGCGGCTGATGCTGATTACGTCCGTATCTTTGCGGATATCGTTGGGGAATTTACCAAATGGAGCCGCCATTTTGACAATACGTAATGCGGCGGCATCTAATTCTTTATTGCCGGAGGATTTAGTAATTTCAGCCCGGCGTAAATTGCCATTGGCATCAATTTCCACCGAAACCAATAAGCGGCCATACATTTTCTGGCCATGGGCATCCAGCGGATAAGTCAGTGCCCCCACGCGTTCCATCTTCATCCGCCAGTCTTCCACATAACGGGCAAAACGGTATTCCCGCGACCGGGCTCCAATAAAGGTCATCCGGGGGCGGCTTTGATAAGCACTGGTTTGCTTGCTGATTTGAGCCGCTAAGCCGGCCATTTCCCGCTCGCGTTGTTTTAATTGTTCAGTATCGGTGCCGGGGTTTTCTGTTTGTGTGCTTTTGCCTAAATCTTGTGCAATATGCGTTTTAGCATTGAGCTGCAGCATCAGCTTTTCAGCGTCGGCTTCCAGTTTTTTTTGCTGTTCTTTAACTCGCTCCAGCTCTTGCGAGGGTTGGTTATCGCTGGCAGGCAGGGGAGATTTAACCCGCTGATTGGGGGCATCCACATTACCGCCGCCATTCAAATTAGCCTGGGCAAGGGCATCGGCTTTCAATGCGTCTTGCACGGTGCGCTGATTAACCAGAATCACTTCCAGTGGCTGGGCAGAGAAAAGAGTTTTTGGATCAGGCATAACAAACTTCACGCCGAAAATCGGAATGGCATGCGCCAGTACCGATAACATGACGCCCAGAGCCATAAAACGTTGCGCTCTATCCATTTGTGAACCCGTATCAACCTGAGATTTTTAATCGCGGGAGTGTAGCACAGCGTACGCTCTCTGCTTGCTGCTAAAATAGCCCGCTACTGTATTTCAACGTAAGGATAACGACCCATGCTTAAATATATTTTGCCGGTTTTATTGCTGTGTTCGCCTATAGTTTGGGCCGAAGACGGGGCCAAAGTTGCGGCTAAATACAATTGTTTGGGCTGTCATGCCATTGATAGTAAAATTGTAGGCCCCTCTTATAAGGAAGTTGCCGCAAAATACCGCGGGCAAAAAGATGCAGAAGCCATGTTAATGAAAGAAGTGCGCAGTGGTTTGCCGGGCGGTAAGTGGGGGCAAATTCCCATGCCAGCCCAGCAAATTGAAGAGAAAGATTTAAGAATTATTGTGCGTTGGGTACTGTCTCATTAATGTCATGCCGCCTGCATGATAAAAGGAGTTATTGCATTGCGGCGGTTACTTGATTATGCTGCCTCCCCATTTGGTGGGGCGTATGCTTTGTAAGTTTATGTTCTGCTTAGTATTTATTTCATATTCATGAAATAAATCAGCAGCGCACTTTTGCCCCGCCCACAATTGCTTAAGGGTGAACGACGATGGCCAAACTCACGGAACAAGAAATCATCAGCTGGAATGGTCCGGAAGATGATTACATGAACCCGGATCACCTCGAGTTTTTCCGAGCTAAATTGCTGCAAATGAAGGCAGAACTGTTGGCAAATGCCAATCAGACCAGCCAGCACTTGCAAGAGCAAGAGGCTACGCCTGATCCGGCAGACCGAGCGACTCTGGAAGAAGAATATGCATTGGAACTGCGTACACGGGATCGTGAACGTAAGTTGCTGATGAAAATTGACTCCACTTTACGTAAGCTTGACGATGGTAACTACGGTTACTGCGAAGATACTGGCGAGCCTATTGGCCTGCCACGTTTAGTGGCACGTCCGACCGCGTCCATGTCTCTGGAAGCGCAAGAGCGTCGTGAACGTATGAAAAAGCAGTATGCAGATTAATGTCGTGCCGTTTTGATGATTAATCCTCAAGAGACTATTGCCAAAGCACGTGCATTAGTTGCCCAGACCCAGGCCCGTACTACGCCAGCGCGAGTACGGGTTTTGGCTGCTTTACTGGCGGCTCAGCGGCCGCTGTCCCATCTGGATGTTTTGGCTGCCCTGCAGCCCGCGATCGATCGGGTTACCGTTTATCGGGTACTCGATTGGCTGACGGAACAGCTTTTAGCGCATAAACTGTCGGGCGACGACCGGGTTTGGCGTTTTTCCGTGGCTCCTGCACCCCACCATCATGCGCATTTTCAGTGTGAAAGTTGTGGACGTTTTTTCTGCCTGGAAAATGTCAGCAGCGATTTACCTGTCAGCCTGCCCGCACAGTTCATGGCCCGCACTGTGGAAATCACAGTTAAAGGCATTTGCGCCGACTGTCGATAGACGCTAATCTCTTCCTTTTACAAGAACTTGCCGCACTGCAGCAGGACGGCACTTGCGACTGGGGAAGAAAATGCAATATCAAACTGATGATGTCCGTATCCGAGAAATAAAAGAGTTACTCCCCCCTGTTGCGGTGATGGAAAAATTTCCAGTCAGCGAAACTGCTTCTGCGACCGTATTCGAAACCCGGCAAGCCATTCAGCGCATCCTGCAAGGTGACGATGACCGCCTGCTGGTCGTGATCGGGCCTTGTTCTATTCACGATACTGAAGCGGCCCATGAATATGGCGCGCGCCTTAAAGCGCTGCGTGAGCTGCATAAAGGCGATTTAGAAGTCGTCATGCGGGTTTATTTTGAAAAGCCGCGTACCACAGTGGGCTGGAAAGGCCTGATCAATGATCCTTATCTGAATGGCAGCTTTAATATCAATGACGGTTTGCGTATTGCACGCAAATTGCTGGTTGATTTAAACAATGAAGGCATGCCAACCGCAGGTGAATTCCTCGATATGATTACGCCGCAATATATGGCGGATCTGATGAGCTGGGGTGCGATTGGTGCACGAACCACCGAGTCGCAGGTACACCGCGAGCTGGCTTCCGGGCTGTCTTGTCCGGTTGGTTTTAAAAATGGAACCGACGGTAATCTGCGTATTGCTCTGGATGCCATCCGTGCTTCCAGCCAGTCGCATCACTTTTTATCCGTTACTAAAATGGGTCATTCGGCGATTGTAGCGACTGGCGGTAATCCTGATTGCCATATCATTTTACGGGGCGGTAAAGAGCCTAATTTTGATACCAACCATGTCCGCGCTGCGATGACTGATTTAGCGGCGGTCGGTTTGCCACAAAAAGTAATGGTCGATTTCAGTCATGCCAACAGCAGCAAAGATTACCGCCGTCAGGTTGTGGTGTCTGAAGATGTTTGTGGTCAGCTGGCCCGTGGCAATAATGGAATCTTTGGGGTGATGATTGAAAGCCATATCGTCGGAGGCCGTCAGGATCATGTGGAAGGCAAGCCATTAACTTATGGTCAGTCGATTACCGATGGCTGTATCAGCTGGGAGCAAACCGAGGTGATGCTGGCCGAGCTGGCCAAGGCGGTGGTTGACCGCCGCGCCATTGCCAAGGTGCATATCTGATTCGCTGAAAGCCAACGCCCCGTTTTTAACGGGGCGTTTTGTATTCTGCGGGACGTCAATGCCTGCGTCTTTCCTGGCATCCGTATTCAGCCAGAATGATTTCTTCAATTCCACCGGTATGTTGGGTTATGGCTGGATTTAAGCCCGTTCGCTATTTATATTTAAGCCCTGTGTGCAGCTTTGCCGTTGTGCATTTAAATAATATGGAGCTGAGGGAGTCCTTTGATGCAATTTGATGAAGTGATGGCGGAGCATTTTAATATTATTTCCCGCACCCCTTTACCCCATGTGCTGATTGAGCAGGCCCTGATGCAAATTGGCGGCGGCGGGGTGGATGGGACCAAATTTAAGCGTAAAGCCCTGTTGGTGGCAGGCTGGAAGCATCCTGGTGTCGTGTCTTATGGCAAGCATCCGGCGGAAGCCTGTCAGGCCTTTAATAAGCTGCGCTTAATCCTGGCTGAAAGCCAGGAGGCAGAGGTGATTATGGCGCAACTGCAGAAAAAATAGCCGGGGCGCTCAGGATGGCCGGTTTTGCCACTGCAGCATCACCGAGCGGACATAGGCTTCAATATCGGCCGTTTCAACGGGATGTTGCCGGCTGTTTATGCAGCTCAGATCAACGCCTAAGCGCGCGGCGAGCCTGGCCGCTGCCGGAGTGACACTCAGCAGCGCCGGATGATCCTGTGGCCAGTCCTGCAGGCAAGCGCTGACAAAAGCGGGCTCTTCTTCCGGCAGTCCTGCAAATTGCAGGGGAGCTTCTTCGATTTCCATTTGCAGCAGCAAATCGCCACAGGAGACACTTTCTGCGGTGGTGACCATTAAATGGGAGACTAAACCGGCTTCCGGGGCGCAAATTTCAATCATGGCTCCGTTATGGTTTAAGGTCAGCAGCAGCGTATTACTATCGACATGATGGCCCGGTAAAATATGCAAACCGCTGACAATGGCGGCAGATTCCAGCTCGGGAACGCAAATTAAATGCGTGGTATAACGGGGCGTCATGGTGAATATGCACCTATTTATGGGTGGATTTGCTTGATTTTGACCAATACAGCACGTTTTACTTCTGCTTAAAATATGCAGTAGTAATTATTCCATTGCAGTGCAGCATTTCTGTTCCTACCATTCGCGTCTTGCTGCATTGTGCTTTGGATAAATCAGTGCTGATTTTACTGCAGCATGCCGGGTATGGCGCAGAAAGTCATCGTAGTAACCGCCAGCGGTTCTTTTCGGTGCAGAAATATCAGATGCAGGCAGGCCATGGGTTTGCCGCGTTCAGTGTGAAATAAATTGATTTATTAGTTTCAAAGTTCAGAGATCAACCTATAAAACGTGTTGGTGATGAGGATACTCTTGTCACGGCCAGTGTAATCCCCTAAGGAGTAGTTTATGAGTGAGTTGGTTCTAGTTATCAATGCCGGTTCGTCCAGCATCAAATTTTCCCTGTTCGAAACAAGTGCCGCAGATCCTGTATTGCTGTTTAAAGGTCTGGCAGACGGTATTTATGTCGATCCAAAATTTGTAGCTAAAGATGCGGATGACAATAAGCTGGTTTCCGAATCTATGCCGGCTGATATGCCTAAGAACCACGACTCTGCTCTGCGTCATATGCTGGCATGGTTGAACAGCCATATCGAAGGCCGTCATATTGCTGCGATCGGCCACCGTGTAGTGCATGGCGGTTTACATTTCTGCCATCCGGTACGTATTACCGAAGAAGTATTGAAAGGTCTGGACGAAACGATTGCTCTGGCTCCATTGCACGCTCCGCATAACATTATGCCTATGCGCGTTCTGGCTCAATTGTTGCCGGATGTACCGCAAGTAGCATGTTTTGATACTGCATTCCACCGCACTCAGCCTGAACTCGAACAGCAATATGCATTGCCTTACGAATTCAGCGAACAGCATGGTATCCGTCGCTACGGTTTCCACGGTCTGTCTTATGAATTTATTGCCAGCGTATTGCCAGCAATCGATGCCCGCGCTGCTGCCGGCCGCACTGTTGTAGCTCACCTGGGTAATGGCTCTTCAATGGCTGCCCTGCTGAACGGCAAGTGCCAGGCGACAACCATGGGCTTTACTGCGCTGGAAGGTCTGCCTATGGGCACACGTTGCGGTACGATCGATCCTGCGTTGATTATGCACTTTATGAGCCATCTGAAAATGGATGTGCCACAAATTGAAGAGCTGATCTACAAAAAATCCGGTTTACTGGGTATGTCGGGTATTTCCAGCGATATGCGTGATTTGCATGCCAGCAAAGATCCGCATGCTAAATTTGCTGTGGATTACTTTGCTCACCGCGTTGTGCGTGAAGCCGCTTCTCTGGCTGCTGCGATGCAAGGCTTTGATGCACTGGTATTTACTGCCGGTATCGGTGAAAACGATGATATCGCCCGCTTAACCGTATGTAATGAACTGCGCTGGTTAGGCGTTGAAATTGATGAAGCTGCAAACGCCAAACGTTCAGGCGAAGCACGTTGTATTTCTCTGCCAGGCAGCCGCGTTCCGGTGTATATCATCCCTACAAATGAAGAGTTGATGATTGCCCGCCACGCACTGAAATGTGTTGTTGCTTAAGTTTTAGTCAGATCAGAACGGCTGCAGGGGTTAAACCTTGCGGCCGTTTTTTTTGCCTGTCAAAAAGCCCGGTTTTAGATTGATTCTTGCATTTAAATCGTCACAATAGCG
>JBOFGM010000146.1:0-2444 GCA_051649105.1 Iodobacter sp.
AGCCGATGACACTGACCGGCACAAACAGCAAGACCAGCCACATCGCCACAATCTCATCGATCACAATCCCGCCAAAATCATGCACACCCAGATCTTTACCGGTGATTTCACTGGCCCACCAGCCAATTAAAAACACCGGAATACAGAGCCAGGCAATACTTTGCGGCGTCAGCCACTGCAGCAGCAGCGCATAGAGCGGCAAAGCCGCCAGCGTACCAAAGGTACCCGGGGCCTTTTTGGGCAGGCCACTGCCAAAACCAAAGGCGATAAAATGAGCGGGATGCGCCAGTAAAAAGCGCATATCGGGTCGTACCAGCGGGGCTTGTTTAAAGTTCATAAGGCAAAGTGGTCAAATCCATGAAAGGTAATCGGCATAGCGGCACCATGGGCATCTAATAATTGAACGGTGTCACCCGTGGTGATCTCCCCGACACAAGTAAGCGCCAGATTCAGCGTTGCGCCAAGGGAAATAATCGCCGCATGCTGGCCGGGAGGCGCGGTGAAGCAGAGTTCATAATCATCGCCGCCGGCCAGACACGCTTCCTGGCGCAAAGTCTCTGAAAGACACATTAAATCGGCCGGAAAAGGCACCTGATTCTGGTAAACCTGTGCGCCGCAATGGGATTGCTCGCAAATATGGCGTAAATCGGCCAGCAGGCCATCCGAAATATCCAATGCTGCGCTGGCAATGCCCCGTAAGTGCTGGCCGAGCGCCACCCGTGGCACAGGCAGATCCAACCGCTGATCGCAGCGCTGTGCGGCTTCTGGCGGCAAGGAGGCGCGTCCGGTTCGATGCATCACCGCCGCAGCCGCCCCGCCCAGCGGGCCGGATACCCAGATCTGATCCCCAGGGCGTGCGCCGCTGCGCAGCAACGCCTGACCGCGCGGCACATGGCCGGCAATCTGGATGGCAATCGTCAGCGGCCCGCAGGTGGTGTCCCCACCGATCAGCGAAATATCGTATTCATCGGCCATCGCCAACAGGCCTTTGCTGAAGGCGGCAAGCCAGGGCTCGTCCACTTTAGGTAAGGCAATCGACAGGGTAAACCAGGCCGGCGTTGCGCCCATGGCGGCCAGATCGGATAAATTAACCGCCAGCACCTTGCGCCCCAGCCTTTCTGCATCGGCATCGGGGAAAAAATGCCGCCCTTCCACCAGCATATCGGCAGAAATCGCCATTTGATGGCCTGCGGCCAGTGAAACCAGAGCGGCATCGTCGCCTACGCCCAGATCGGCATGTTTGGCGGGACGTTTAAAATAGTGTGCAATAAGATCGAATTCGTTCAAAGCGTTTTCAAATCCAAATCAGGGGAAGTTGGGCGGCCAGATAATTGGCAATAAAAAGACGGGACCAGCCCGTCTTTTTGATGCACCCAAAGAAACGATGATCAGCCGCGGCGTTTAGCGCGGTTAGCAGCCACTTCATCGGCACGGACATGGGAAGCCAGTTTATCCAGCACACCATTAACAAACTTATGGCCGTCCAGACCGCCAAAGGTTTTGGCCAGCTCAATCGCTTCATTAATAATGACGGGATATGGGGTTTCCGGCATGGAAATGATTTCATAACCTGCCACATATAATACTGCAGCTTCCACAATGCTGACTTCATCCAGCGGACGATCAACATGAGGAGCCAGAGCCGCTTGCAATGGTTTGATATCCCGTACCACGCCCACTAAGATGGCGCGAAACAGTTTGTCATCCGCACGGACAAAGCTGGTGCTGCTGTCACGCAGAAACGCTTCAATGCTTGGAACATTATCGCCAGCTAACAGCCATTGATAAACACCCTGCACAGCAAATTCGCGCGAGCGGCGGCGGGATGATTTTGGTTTTGTTACTTCTTCGGTCATGCTTGTAGTGCCTTTAATAAATTCGCAGTTTCTACGGCAACACGCGCGGCATCAGTGCCTTTTTCCAGCACACGGACTTCGGCTTGTTCGTCGTTTTCAGTGGTTAAAATGGCATTTGCCACAACAATACCGTAATCAAGTCCAATACGGCTTACACCGGCGCCGGATTCATTGGCAACCAGTTCAAAATGGTAAGTCTCACCACGAATAACCGCACCCAGAGCAATCAGCGCATCATAGCGGTCTGATTCTGCCATGGCAGCCAGTACCAGCGGAATTTCCAAAGCGCCGGGCACGGTGGTGATCAGCATATCTTTTTCTGCGACGCCCAGAGCCAGTAATTCAGCAACACACGCATCGCGCAAACCTTCACAAACCGGTGTATTAAAGCGGCTCATCACAATACCGATCCGCAAACCCTGCCCGGAAAGATCAGGAGCAATAAATGGAATATTTGCAGCGACGCTCATTCGTTTTTTCCTTGAGATAGTTCAAAGCCAGTAATTTCCAAACCAAAGCCCATCATGCTGGGAATACGGCGCTCTGGTGACATCAGCCGCATTTTACCCACACCCAGGTCTTTTAGCA
>JBOFGM010000147.1:0-19955 GCA_051649105.1 Iodobacter sp.
CCGAATGCTCGCTCAGCTTCGCAGCGGTGGCTATATCGACCAGAATGAACGCGGCGCATTCAGAATTCTGCAAGTTTTGCCGCGCGAATTTTAAGCCCTAAGGTGGCTGTGCGAAACCACACATCCGATTCAAAGAAGCCTTTGCCTCCCCTATGATGAGCTCCGTTGCCTGATGGCAACGGAGCCCGTCTTATCTCGTTTACTTATCACTGCAACGCTAAGCCTCTCTGCACAAGCAGGAGTTAAAGATGCTTATCGCGACGGCATTCATGAAGTCAGCAAAGCAAAAGGGCCCGGAAAGTTGCTGCAGAGCGCCGGGAAGCCGCACGTGATTACGCCGCGGATAACGACAGAGAGCGTCGTCAGGCTGGAAGGAACCCGCGAAGTGCGCGCAAACGAAAAGCCGGACGTGAAGTACGTAGCGAACGAAGCGCGAAATTCGCCGGGAACTGCGTAAAGATCGTTGGAAATAATTCATTCAGGAATAAAGCTTATGAAATTGATCAAAACTTGCCTCGCACTGCTCACCCCCGCTGCGATATTGCTTTCATCCCCAGCCTGGGCTGACAGCCGGCAGGATGCTCATCGTATCGGTGCCTTTGCCGGCGCAATGAAATACTGCATTGAGAATGACAACAACCGGGAAGGACGCTATAAAATGGCAAGGCTGCGCGCCTTTAAAGAGGTGGACGATATGTCTTCCCGCCGTAAACTTGATGCGATCGCTGCGCGTAATCTGGCCTATGACCGTGGCCGCTACCTGGGCCGGCGGCTGGACAACAACCATTGCCGGCAACTGGTAAAAGCCTCCGAATGGCGCAGATTTTTTAACTAAGCCAGCCTTGTGTAAGTGGTGTTCTGCTTAATTCCTCTTCCTGCCCCGCCATTGATTGTGAATCATATTCAGCTTGCATAATTGATGTCCTATAGATATTGTCACCGCTTGTAATCGACCCCCAGGTATCAGATGCCCATGCATTTTCGTCAGTTTAATTACGTCTGTTTTATACGTACGACGGCAGGAAAATTGGGCATCTTGCTCACCGCCCTGTGTCTGTTTTCTACTTTGGGGCAGGCCAATACAGGGGGTGAGTTTACGGGCACCCGTATCGAATCGGTTGCAGTGCATTTTGACAATGGCCAACAAGAAAACACGACCTATCGTGATGCGGTGCTGAAAGTGTTTTCCGCCTCCCCGGGCAGCCAGTTTGATCCGGCTCGAAGCAATATGATGCTTAATCAACTGCGGCGTCTGAGTTTTGTTCAAGAGGCCACCTACCAGATTCAATCCAACGGTAATGGTAATCTTGATCTGATTCTGGATATCACCCTGAGTAAGCAGGCAAAGCCACTCAGCGATAAGCCCATGGGGCTGCTAACAACTGGCGACTGGAAAGACTTTCCAACCCTTTATGCCGATGACCGGTCGGTGCTGCAGGCCAAACTGGTCAATAAGTCCATGCTGTTTTCCAATAGCAATGCCTTTTTCGGCCGTCCTGATATTCTGACCGCAGGAAACCCGCTGGCAGCCGCGCCTTCTGGCAAGGGCACCGATACCTGGCTGGAAAGCAGCATAGAGGCCGGTCTTTATGGCCTGACCGCGGTAACGGACAACCTTTCTGTTTTTGCCGGAGGCAGTTTTATTGCATCAGGATCATGGGGGCCGGAGCTCTTTACCGATCAGTCCCGCGTGCATGGCGGCGCAGAAGATGCCTATATTGGCATCATCGGCAGAAACACCACCGATCAGGGTGGCTTGCGACAGGCCAGCTTTCTTTATGGCAGAAAAGCGTTTCAGATCGATAATGGGATGATTCTGCGGCTGTCATCCGCCAATGGCGGTGACCGTGCTGCGCTTCAGTCCAATCCCCGTAATGCCGCAGAGCAGTTGCTGCATGCGCAGTTTATTTATGATGAGCACAAGCTCGAGTTCTTCAGGCTGAACCCGGATGAATTACCAGAAATTGACAGCCAGACGGTGATCAACGGGATCAACTATGAAGGCCGTGTTTTACCTGATCTGCGCCTTGGCGCGATGTGGTTACAGGTGCCCCAGTCCAAATTCTCTTACTACACGCCTGCCGCAACCTATTCACGCGAAGGCTTGCAAGTAGCGGATCTGCGCCTGGCGTATGAGCCGCCGGCCGGCTCCTCCAATCTTTATCTGCGGGCGGAAATAGCCCGGCAGACTAATAAAAATTTTGATATGGATGCCCGGGCAGGCTATGCGGAAGCAGGCTACCAATTTAGTGCGGCGGCATGGAAACCCACGCTGAGCTACCGTTATTCACAATTTACCGGGGACAACCCCGACACCCCGGCTTTTGAACGCTGGGATCCCTTATTTGCCGGAGGCGGCGGTGATGAATGGGTGCAAGGGCTGAACCAATATAAAGTGGTGCAAACCTCCAATGTAATTGCACATCGTTTTATGGCACGCTTGCAGCCCGCCCCCCGCTGGGAGCTGACACCCCAATTCTGGCTGTTTAAAGCAGACACACTAAATAATCTGGGAGGTGCCCAGGCCCTGTCGGTGCTTGAATCCGATGACCTTGGCAAAGAATTAAATATAACGGCTCGTTATATCGCCAACCCCAACCTGATCTTTGTTTTCTCCGCCGCCTATACCAAGCCTGGCGAGGCCATCCGGCGGGCGTTGAATAACAATTATCAAAACTGGTTTAGTGCCAGTGCCCTCATGATTGCCCGTTTCTGATGACCACTAATAAGGAAAACCAATGAATAAATTACAAAAATCGCTGGGTCTGCTGATTCTGGCAGGCAGTTTACTGACTACCCCCGCTCTGGCAGAAAGCTACAAACCGGTTGATATTAAGCCGATCGATCCGTCTTATTTTATTCCCAAGCGCCATGAAGGCAGAACCTACCTGATTACGGGCGGCGCACGCGGTATTGGTGCCGCTTCTGCCATCCGGCTGGCACGGGAAGGCGCCAATGTCGTAATTTTTGATGTGCTGGCCAAAGAAGCAGGCGAAACGGTCGCCCAAATTCGTAAAGAAGGCGGTAAAGCAGAGTTTGTTAAAGGTGATGTACGCAGCAATAGCGATCTGCAAAAAGCAGTGGATCATACGCTGGCCACCTTTGGCGAAATCAATGGGGCATTGAATTCCGCCGGCGTCATGGCCGCCATGGCCCCGGATACGGTTCTGGACTATAAAAAGCAAAAAGAATTACTGCCTTCTGCCATTGCCGAAGCCAGTGATGAATACTTTGATACGCTGATGGATATTAACGCCACCGGGATTTTTAAATCCATGCGCTCAGAACTGAAACCCATGCTGAAACAGGGCAAGGGCGGTTCTATTGTTAATATCTGTTCGATTGCAGGGCTGACGGGTCTGGCAGGAAATTCGGCCTATGTGGCCAGCAAGCATGCCTGCAGTGGATTAACCCGCAGTGGCGCCATTGACTATGCCCCCTACGGTATTCGCGTAAATTCGGTGAATATGGCGGCAACTGAAACCGCAATGACCGATATGGCGATGAAATATGTCATGGCCGCCAACAAAGAAGGCCCCCGCTCTGACGTGGCCAAAATGGGCCTCACCAAAACATTAAGCCTGCAAGCCTATGCCGACAGCAAAAAACGTCAGGCCACCGTATGGGAGCAAGCGGCCGTGATTTGTTTCCTGCTTTCTGATGAAGCATCCAACCTGACCGGCGCTCTGTACGCCACAGATGGCGGCTGGACAGCTTACTAAAAAAACGCTTATCCGCGCGTAAACCATAGCCCCCTCAGCGGTAAACTGAGGGGGCTTTTTATCAACAAGCTGGTTTTATGGGGGATCACCAGCGCTATCCTGCAGATCAGAGCCCGCACCGCCTTCCACCAAAAATCGCAGAGAAATGCATGCCGCAAAATATCTTTCACGAAAGCAGCCCACCCGCCACGGGCGAGCGTTTTGAGCCTTTGCACACCCAGCCCGGCCTGCTGATAGAGCGCATCATCAGCTCCCCCCGCATCGCCCACACCGAATACATCCAGCCCCAGGATGAATGGGTACTGCTGCTACAAGGCCAGGCAGCGCTGGACGTGGCGGGCAAAACCGTATCACTGCAAAGCGGCGACTACCTCTATATCCCCGCCCTTACCCCACACACCGTACTGGAAGTCAGCGACGGCGCAATCTGGCTGGCGGTGCATATTGGGGGAGGGGTTTGAGCATTACTGCAATGGCAACACAAGAATCTGACAGTACCGCACTCGTAGCACAGGGCTTAAGAAACCCCTTGAAGCACGCCGAAGCGAGGAATAAGCGGATCGGGGTTTCGGAAAAGGGGTAGCGAGGCAGCGAGCGAGCAGCCTTTTTCGCCGAGCCGGTTATCCGCAGTGAGGGGCCTTCGTGCTTCGCGGGGTCGCCTTCTTTGCTTACTTTCTTGGCGAAGCAAGAAAGTAAGGCCCCAGCGGGGGCACCCGCACCAAAATCAATGTGCCGAAGGCACTAAAAATGGAGGCAATTGCCTTCGAGCTTTGTACCTTGTAAAAAACACAAGAAATGGCCCTGTTTTATAAAAATCAATCAGCTAACAAATTATTTCCCAAGTCCTAATTGGCTTCGTAAACTCAGTCCAAGCTACTTGCTGCGCCCTTCTCCGCAACAGGATGTGATGTGCACAAGGTGTGGCATATAGCCCCAACATACCAAGAAAAACTATATCTTACTTCGCTTTCTCTATACCACCTACGGAAGTTAAGGCAAACTATTATCGCCAATAGTTAAGTTAAGCATTTAGGACGAATAATTTACAGCATAGCCAAAACCAGACTCAAATCTGTTCATTTGGCTATTTGAAACAATAGATAATTTGAAGGAAAACTATGATTGATGGAGCACAGTTTCTATTGGACAATACTGGCCTAGCCAGCCAAGTTGATCTGCAGATAGAAGAGCTGCAAAAGATCACGGATTACGAGATCAAAGAGTGGCCCATCAGCGTATTAGTGGAACAATTCACCAACGGCCGTGAGACCGATGAATCAGAACTCTTTATCCCAGATTACCAGCGAAACATGGTCTGGACACCCAAGCAGCAGTCCCGCTTTATTGAGTCAATTCTCATAAAACTACCGGTACCCTTCATTTTTGCGGCCGATGTAGGCCATGGCGACCGAAAAGGAGCCTTAGAAATCATTGACGGGTCGCAACGCATTAGAACCCTAGACAACTTTCTTTCCGACAGGCTTGAGCTGGTTGGCCTCAAGAAGCTCACACAAGCCAACGGCTTGAATTTTTCCGACTTAAGTAAGCCCCGGCAAATGCGCTTTAAGCGCACCACAATTCGCGTCATTGAACTTAGCGAAAAGGCTGATGAGGATGCGCGTCGTGAAATGTTCGACCGCCTGAACTCAGGAGGAACTCGCCTCACATCCATGGAAATCCGGCGCGGAGTTGAGGATGGTCCATTCATGACGTTCATTACTGAATGTGCTAATGACGAAAAGTTCAAAGCACTTGTTCCACTAAATGAACGCAATGCAAAGCGCAAAGAATATGAAGAAATTGTGCTGCGGTATTTCGCTTATCTCAACAACTATCACGGATTCCAGAAAAGTGTTGATGACTTTCTGACCAGCTACCTCAAAAAAATGAACATCAGCTTTACCGATGCCGACAAGCAGGCAATGCTTAAAGAGTTCAACGGCATGTTGGACTTTGTAACGCAGCACTTCCCGAACGGATTCAAGCGAGCAGGTTACAATACAGTACCACGCATTCGCTTTGAAGCAATCGCAGTTGGGGTATCCCTTTCGCTGCGGGAACAACCTGATTTAGCTCCCCTCGACGTAAGTCGATGGCTGGACAGCAATGTATTTATCAAACACACCCGTTCAGACGCCAGTAACTCGCGGCCTAAGCTTATTAATCGTATACATTACGTGCGCGACAACCTACTAGGTAAAGAGTTTGAAGAGGACCCCGACACCGCCGAAGTAGAGGCTAGCGCCAATGCCGACTCGCCACCGGATGAGCCAGAAGATGGTGAGAATACCCCCCAACAGGAGCTCTTTTAATGGTGAATGTACCACTGACAGATGCTCTGCTAGGCGATCGAAGCATTGAAGTATTAGCCTACCTAGAATTTTTAAAGGTAGCCGTTGAAAGGAGGTCCACGATCACAGCAAAAGATGGTGAGCTACAACTTCCATTAACCTTAGAATTGACTCACACCCTCAAAGCTAACCTAGTCCTACTGCTTTACAGCGCCATGGAGGCTACATTGATCCAGCTGCTAGATGAAATGCATGAAGCGATAGGTGCCAACTGTTCTAGCGCTGACGCCCTCAATGCACAATTGCTACGCGTGGTTCTAAGAACTGTGAAGAAAGACACCAATTCTACTGTCTTGCACTCAGTCTCTCCGCTTCATATCAGCTTGTTCCAATACTGGATGGATGATTGGAAAAACCGAACCTCAGGTAAAGATAAGCGTGTTGATGGCATTTCGGGTAGCGTTGACAATAGAGTTTTTTATGAACAATTGAAGAAATTTGGTGTGATTGCGAAAACTCCCAATGACCGCCCACCTGCGCATCTGACACACGTAGCTCTTCAAACAATCAAAACAAACCGGAATGAATTGGCCCATGGAGAAAAGAGCTTCACCGATCTAGGACGAGACCTTGCAGTCCAAACTTTAGAAAGCTACTCGTTAGCGGTTTTTGAGACTCTGAGAAAAATCGCCACAGAGGTCGACAACTACTTACAAGGCAGACTCTACTTGGCTCAGCCACCTGCTGGAGTGGAAGAGCCAGTAGAAGCCTTAACACAGACATGAAGGGCTCTAGCTACGGCTTCTCCCAATTTCGGCGGAACAGCATTGCCAATCAGCCGTGCAACTGTTCTAACTATCACTTTTCCACCCTCTGGAGTGAAGCGATAAGTTTCCGGGAACGACTGGAAAATCGCGGCTTCTCGCAATGAGATTCCCCTGTGCTGTTGAGGATGTCCGAAGCGCCCGTTGCCGTACCCATTGCAAAGGGTTGTCATTGTTGGCGCAGGCTTGTCCCACACCATACGACCATATACTCCCGCAGAATGTTTGCCGCTTTCGCGTTGATGGCAAGCAGCAACCAAGTGGATCGGCCAGTCACGCCAAGTACCCCCGGGCTTGCTGGCGCGAATACGTGCACGATTTAGTTCCGACAAAGTCGAAGCAATATGTAATGGGTCATTTTTGCAGGATTCGCCATCCTTAAGTTTCTTCAGATGCCCAATGGCCTGTCGAACTGTCACCCAGTTCTCGACGCCCTTATGGGTTGGCTCTGGTACGGCTATGTGCCCAATGCGAGAGGCAACTAGAACCAATCTCTTACGCTGCTGGGGCGCGCCATAGTCAGCAGCGTTAACCACGGCATAGTCCACTTTATATCCACCTCGTTTCAATGCTCGCAGAAAATCCTTGAAAGGCTGAGCTTGCTGTAGTCGAGGGACATTTTCCATCGTAACTAGATCAGGTCTACTTTCGTCTACTAAACGGGCAAACTCTTGGAGCAAACGCCACTTAGCTTTATCGACAGTAGCTGTGTTGGCGTAACTAGAAAATGGTTGACATGGCGCACATCCAGCTAAGAGCCGTATTACACCAGGCGACCAAAGTGCATTCAACTCTTCGCCACTAATTGTGGCAATATCTCGCAATAAGAATTTCGCACCTTCATGGTTTATTTCATAGGGATATTGGCATGCAGGATCCACGTCGATTCCCGCAACTATGTGAATCCCTTGGGCCGCAAGCCCGCATGAAAGACCTCCTGCACCACAAAAGAGGTCAATTCCTTCAATACGAGTGACATTGATCACGTTATAACTAACTTCCGCCGGCATGTTGGTTTGACATTTTCGCACATAAATTTCCAGTAGTATCGGTCATTGGTTAAACGGAATGTTTGACAATTCAATGCCAAGAAAAAAATAAAGGTGCATTTCACCGATTCGGTAACAGATAAAAAAGGAGCCCAAAGGCTCCTTTCAAAATCTCACCAAATGAGAATATCTCAATTTTTATGAGAACCTACAAAATCAAATATCCACATTCCGTGCAATCAGGGCGTTTTGCTCGATGAAATGGCGGCGGGGTTCTACCTGGTCGCCCATCAGCATGGTAAATACCGCATCGGCACCCAGTGCGTCTTCCACATTCAC
Source organism: Iodobacter sp. (assembly GCA_051649105.1). GTDB lineage: Bacteria > Pseudomonadota > Gammaproteobacteria > Burkholderiales > Chitinibacteraceae > Iodobacter. The sequence continues at coordinate 8,166 of JBOFGM010000147.1, forward strand.
CTTCAGCAGGCGGCGCACGTTCACATCCATGGTGGTTTCCCATAGTTGTTCCGGATTCATTTCACCCAGACCTTTATAGCGCTGGATGGCCACATTGCGGCGAATCAGGCCAATCAGCCATTCAATAGCGTCTTTAAAGTGAGTCACCGACTGAATCTGCTCGCCGCGTTTCACCTTGGCATCGCTGCCCAGCAGGCCATCGAGCATATCGGCGGTTTTACGGATCTGCGCATAATCACCCGACAAGAAGAAGGCCTCTTCCAGATATTCCATGGTTACCACGCCATGCTGACGCTTGGCGATTTTCAGCACAAAGGTGTCTTCAGAGCGGGCGATATCAAAGGAATAACGCGGGCTGTTTGGTGTTTCTACGCGGGCAAGAGCCGCCACCAGCAAATCAGCGCTTTTCTGGGCTTCGGCTTCGGTGCTTAAGGACAATACTGGCAGGCTGAGCAGAGCTTGCAGCACGGCAGTATCCACAAAGCGGCTGTGACGCTCGACCACGGCATCGCTCATAAAGTACTGACGGGCCAGTTTTTCCAGCTCATCACCGGCAATGGCTTCACGGCCTTCACCCGGCAGCAGCGATGCGCCATTTAAGGCCTGACGCAACAGGTATTGTTTCAGCTCTTGCTCATCTTTTAAGTAAGACTCGCTTTTGCCATGCTTAATCTTAAACAGAGGCGGCTGAGCGATATAGATATAGCCACGCTCCACCAGCTCTGGCAGCTGACGATAAAAGAAGGTCAGCAGCAAGGTGCGGATGTGCGAACCGTCCACGTCGGCATCGGTCATGATAATGATGCGGTGGTAGCGCAGTTTTTCGATATTAAAATCGTCCTGCCCAATCCCGCAACCCAGCGCGGTAATCAGCGTGCCCACTTCCTGGCTGGAAATCATCTTGTCGAAACGCGCACGTTCCACATTCAGAATCTTACCTTTCAGCGGCAAAATAGCCTGGAATTTACGATCCCGGCCTTGCTTGGCCGAACCGCCCGCAGAATCACCCTCAACCAGGTAGATTTCGGATTTAGCCGGATCTTTTTCCTGACAATCTGCCAGTTTTCCGGGTAAGCCCAGACCATCAAGCACGCCTTTACGGCGGGTCAGCTCGCGGGCGCGGCGGGCCGCATCACGGGCACGGGCTGCATCGACAATTTTGCTGCAAATAATTTTGGCATCGGCCGGGTTTTCCAGCAGGAAGTCTGCCAGCGCCTGGCTGATCACTTCGCTGACAACCGGGCCAATTTCGCTGGAAACCAGCTTGTCTTTAGTCTGACTGCTGAATTTCGGATCAGGCATTTTAACGGACAGCACGCAGGTTAAACCTTCGCGCATATCGTCGCCGGAGGTTTCTACCTTGGCTTTTTTAGCGTGCTCATTGTGTTCAATATATTGGTTCAGCGTGCGGGTCATCACCTGACGCAAAGCCGTCATATGGCTGCCGCCGTCGCGCTGAGGAATATTATTGGTAAAGCATTGCACCGATTCCTGATAAGAATCGTTCCATTGCATCGCCACTTCAACGATCATGCCTTCTTTTTCGCCCACGGCATGGAAGATATGCGGGTGCAGAACCGATTTATTGCGGTTCATATATTGCACAAAGCCGCTTACGCCGCCTTCATAGGCAAAGTTTTCTTCCTTACCATGGCTGCGGTCCAGCAATTGGATTTTGACGCCATTATTCAGGAAAGACAGCTCGCGGATCCGCTTAGCCAGAATCTCAAAGTGATATTCCACCAGACCAAAGGTTTCTACCGAAGCCATAAAATGCACTTCAGTACCCCGGCGATCGGTGTCCCCGATCACTTTCAGCGGTGAAACGGCTTCACCCTGACGGAATTCCATACTGTGCGCTTTACCATTGCGGCGAATAGTCAGCTTCAGCCAGTCGGACAAGGCATTTACCACCGATACACCCACGCCATGCAAGCCGCCAGACACCTTATAGCTGTTCTGGTCAAACTTACCGCCGGCATGCAGCTCGGTCATGACGATTTCAGCCGCAGAGCGCTTAAATTCGTCGTCTTCTTTAATATCTGTCGGAATACCGCGGCCGTTATCTTCAACGCTGATGGAGTTATCAGCATGGATAATGACCCGGATGGTGTCGCAATGCCCGGCTAACGACTCGTCGATGGCGTTATCCAGCACCTCAAACACCATATGGTGCAAGCCGCTGCCGTCCTGAGTGTCACCGATATACATGCCGGGACGTTTCCGGACGGCTTCAAGACCTTTCAGGATTTTAATGCTATCGGCGCCATATTCTTGTTGCTCAGACATTGCTTATTCCTTAAATCAACATACGAACCTGATCAGACTTTCGATCAGGCTAAATTTTTATAACAATCCACACAGCTTAAAACCAGTGTTCTGGCTTATCGCAGAGCCGGTTAACATCATAAAAACAGAGCGAATAACCCTTCGCAAAAGGCATAAATCTGACTTCTTACAAATGCAAAAGGCCGGGGCATCCCCGACCTTACCCACGATCTGTCAGTGGCTAGATACGCATCGGCATCACGATATACTTAAAGTGCTCGTTATCCGGAATGGTCACCAGCACAGAAGAGGTCACATCGCCAAAGGAGAAATGCAGCGTTTCAACCGAAAGATTGGTCAATACATCCAGCAGATATTGAATATTAAAACCAATATCCAGCGGTGCACCGCTGTAAGCCACTTCTACTTCTTCCTGCGCTTCTTCCTGCTCATTGTTATTGCACATAATTTTAAGCAGGCCATCGGTCAGCACTAAACGCACACCGCGGAATTTTTCATTCGACAAAATCGCCGCACGCTGCATCGAAGCTAACAGCATCTGGCGTTCAATCAGCAGGGCTTTATCATTGTTTTGCGGAATCACGCGGTTGTAATCGGGGAATTTACCGTCGACTACTTTGCTGTGAATCACAATATTGCCAAAGGCAAAGCGAACCTGATTGCTTGCGATATCAATGGTGACTTCATCGTCGGAGTCAGCCAGCAGCTTGTAGAGTTCCAGAATGGTTTTGCGCGGCAGAATGACTTCATTCTTCGCAAAATCACCCAGAATTTCTGCCGAAGCAAAGGCTAAACGGTGGCCATCGGTGGCAACCAGTTTCAGCAAATTGCCTTCGGTAACCATAAACAGGCCGTTAAGGTAATAACGGATGTCCTGGTGCGCCATCGTAAACTGAGTGCGGCCCAGCAAGGCTTTTAACTGGCCTTGAGGCATACGCACCGTGGCACGCAGATTGGTATCCACAGCCAGCTGAGGAAAATCTGCGGCTGGCAGTGTTTGCAGATTAAAGCGGCTTTTGCCGGCCTTAATCGTCAGACGGCCATCAGCCTCTTCCATGCTGACTACGGTTTTATCCGCAATGGCACGCAAGATATCAGACAGCTTTTTAGCTGCAACAGTAATGGCGAAATCATCGCCAGAAAAGCCTTCGGTCTGACGGCTACTGATCTGGATTTCAAGATCGGTGCCCGTGAAAGACAGGGCGTCACCATCCTTCTTGATCAACACGTTCGAGAGAATGGGCAGGGTGTGCCTGCGCTCAACGATGCCGGTGACCGTAGCCAGCGGCTTCAGGAGCGCATCGCGTTCGGCTTGCAAGAGTTGCATGGCGCCTCGTTCCAAAATTGGGTTTAACCGCAGGATTCTAACCGATTTACAGCCATTGCAGGGAATGAATGGCAGTGACTAATGTGAAATCAGTCTGACCTTGTTTTAGCAAAATACACCAGCATGACACCCGTACAGGGCAAAACGGCATGCTAAGCCGCATTGCCACTGGAAGCAGGCCCTGTTTTGGCCCGACTTCCTCCGGGGTGGTCTGCCAGGTTAACTGCGCAGCATCTGTAACAAAACACCGTACTGATGGGCAATTTCACTGTCGCTGCCACGCATTTCTTCAATGGTGCGGCAGGCATGCAATACCGTGGTGTGATCACGGCCGCCAAATGCTTCACCAATCGCAGGTAAAGACATTTGTGTCAGCTCTTTGGTCAGCGCCATGGCAATTTGTCGTGGCCGGGCAATATCGCGGGTACGCTTTTTAGAATGCATATCTGCGATCTTGATTTTATAAAAATCCGCGACCGTTTTCTGAATATTTTCTACCGAAACCTGACGGCTACCGGACGCCAGAATATCTTTCAGCGCTTCTTTGGCAGCATCCAGTGTAATCGGCTGATTGGTAAAGCGGGAATAAGCCAGCACCCGTTTCAGTGCGCCTTCCAGCTCCCGCACATTGGAGCGGATATGCTTGGCCACAAAAAAGGCCACATTGGCATCGAGCTTAAAGTTTTCACGTTCTGCTTTTTTCATCAGAATCGCCACCCGCATTTCCAGCTCCGGCGGCTCAATCGCCACCGTCAGCCCCCAGGAAAAGCGCGAAGTTAAGCGCTCTTGCAGGCCGTCAATTTCTTTCGGATAGCGATCCGAGGTGATAATAATTTGCTTATGCGCTTCAACCAAAGCATTAAAAGCGTAAAAGAATTCTTCCTGGGTTTTATCTTTACCCACAAAGAACTGAATATCATCAATCAGCAGTAAATCCAGCGAGTGATAGTAGCGTTTAAACTCGTCAAAGGCCTTGTGCTGATAAGCGCGCACCACATCCTGCACATACTTTTCTGCATGGATATAACGAATTTTTGCGCCTGGATTACGCTGATGTACATAATTACCAATGGACTGAATCAAGTGAGTTTTACCTAAACCCACACCGCCATAAACAAACAGCGGGTTGTAGCTTACGCCCGGGTTTTCTGCCACCTGAATCGCGGCCGCACGGGCCAGCTGATTGGCCTTACCGGTCACCAGCGTTTCAAAAGTAAAATTCGGGTTCAGCCGGGTGGTTTCATGATTCGCCGCCGACACACTGATCACGGGTTTGGCCACCACAGGCTGCCCGGCAGGCGCATTATTGCTGGCCTGAGGGATAGCCGCAGGCCGTGAGCCCACGCGCAGTGAAATAACCGGGGGATCGCCCTCAGCAACCGCAGCAGCCGCTTCTTCAATCATTCCAAGATAACGATCACGGATAAATTGTAAGAAAATCTGATTCGGGACAATCAGGTTTAAGCCTTCATCGGTCATTTCAACCGTCAGGGGCTTAATCCAGATACGAAACTGGTCCGCGCCCAAACGACGCTCCAACTCAGCAAGGCAGTGGGGCCAGCAATTTTCCAGCACAGACATAGATGTATCCTGTCCCGTCGCGAATCACAAAAAGCAAATGCGCCCAGATGCCAGGGCCACGACGAAAGCGGTGATGATTTCAGAGGAATAAGGAGCGATTGTAACGCTTCATACCGGACTTATCCACAGACCTATTATGCCGCAGATCAATAAAAGGTATTGACAAGACCCCCGAGTAGCTATGTAATCAACGGTTTACTTCGGTTTTGTTTGGCAGGGATCAAATATTATGAAACGTACATTCCAACCTTCAGTTATCAAACGCAAACGCACTCACGGTTTTCGTGCACGTATGAAAACCCGTGGTGGTGTTGCTGTTGTTAATGCTCGCCGCGCAAAGGGCCGCAAGGTTTTGACCGCTTAATTGCGGGCAAACCCTTGAGGGCTAAGCTTTGTTGGGACACTCCCAAACTGGTTTTGCGCGCAATATGCGCCTGCTAAAAGCGGATGAATTTTCATCCGTTTTTAGTTTGCGCTGTTCTTCTTCCAATGATTTTTTCCAGGTACTGGGCAGGCCCAACGGGCTCGATCACGCCAGACTGGGATTAGTTGTCGGAAAAAAAACAGACAAAAGGGCCGTAGGACGCAATTACATCAAGCGAACAGTGCGGGAAACATTTCGTCTGAACGCACTTAAAGTAACCGGCATCGATCTGGTGGTACGCGCACGTCGGCCTTTTGGCCGCAAAGATGGAGCGGCAGCCCGTGAAGCACTTATTTCACTTCTGGGCAAGATTCAAAAATGTCGCAGATAATCATCGCCCTGCTGAAACTTTATCGGATTACTATTAGCCCGCTCCTTGGAGCGCGCTGTCGCTTTACGCCCACTTGCTCCCAGTACGGAATAGAAGCCGTAACACGCTACGGCGTGATGAAAGGGAGCTGGCTAACTACTCGCCGGCTGTGTCGTTGCCACCCCTGGGGTGGTTGTGGCTATGATCCGGTACCATAAATCCGTACACCCTCAGAGCCAAGATGGATACCAAGAGACTCATCCTCTTTATTGCGCTGTCATTCGGCATTCTCTACTTCTGGCAGAAGTGGATGGAGCAGCGTTACCCACAAATTAAAACCCCGCCTGCTGTTACAGCAAGCGCCACCAATGGCACAACGCCACAGGCTTCGCCAGGCCAGGCTCCGCAAGATGCAGGTCGTCTGCAACGCGGTCAGCGAATTACGGTTAAAACCGACCTCTTTAATGCGGAAATCGATACCACTGGTGCCGATTTACGTCATGTTGAGCTGCTTAAGCACGGCATGGTTGAAAACGCGAAAAAGCCATTTGCCCTGTTACAGGACGAAGGCGCTCATATCTATGTAGCGCAAACTGGCTTAATCGGTGAAGGTCTGCCGACGCATAAAACCCTGTTTACTTCAGCACAGACTTCTTATCAGCTGGCTGATGGCCAGAAGCAAGTTTCAGTACGTTTAGAAGCTCCCGGTCCTGAAGGCGTAAAAATCGCGAAGATTTATACCTTCAAGCGCGACAGCTATCTGATCGACGTGAAATACGAGCTGGTGAATGACACTGCTAAACCATTAAGCACTTCGGCTTACTACCGTCTGCTGCGTGATGGTAAAACGCCTGAAGGCGGCGGCGGCCATATGGGCGCTACTACCTTTACCGGCCCTGCTGTTTATACCGATAAGAAGAAATTCCAAAAGGTTGAATTTGGCAAGCTGGATAAGGGCGAAGCCACTTACGAGCAAACGGCCAAAGACGGCTGGGTTGCGATGCTGCAGCATTACTTTGCCACCGCATGGGTTGTGTCCCCGATGGGCGCACCGGCAGTGGGCGGCCCGAACGGCGTTCGCTATGAGCTGAAAAAGTTACCTGACGGCCTCTACTCAGCGGGTGTGATTGTTGATCTGCCTGTTGTTGCTGCTCATGCTAAGTATGAAACCAACATGCCGTTATTTGTTGGCCCGGAAGAAACCCGCGTACTGAACACCGTATCCGAAGGGTTCGATCTGATTAAAGATTATGGTATTTTCACCATTTTCTCTAAGCCAATCTTTGCGGTTCTGGATTTTATCCACAAGCTTGTGGGTAACTGGGGCTGGTCGATTATTCTGCTGACCATGCTGATCAAAGCCATGTTCTTCCCGCTGGCCGCTGCGAGCTACCGCTCGATGGCAAAAATGCGCAAGCTTGCACCGCGCATGGAACAGCTGAAGGCCAAGCACGGCGATGACAAGATGAAGTTCCAGCAAGCCGTTATGGAAATGTATAAAACCGAAAAAGTGAATCCGCTGGGTGGTTGTCTGCCTATGCTGGTACAGATTCCGGTCTTTATTGCACTCTATTGGGCACTGCTGGCGTCGGTTGAATTACGTCAGGCACCATGGATTTTCTGGATTACTGACTTATCGGTTAAAGATCCTTACTACGTATTACCGGTACTGATGACGATCTCGATGTATATCCAAACATCGCTGTCGCCACCGCCACCCGATCCGATGCAAGCCAAAATGATGAAGATTATGCCGCTGATGTTCAGTGTGTTCTTCTTCTTCTTCCCGGCCGGTCTCGTTGTGTACTGGGTAGTGAATAATGTGATTTCCATTCTTCAGCAATGGTATATCACACGCCAGATTGATAATGCAGATAACGACAAGCCTGCTAAGCTGCTCAAAGCTTAATAGCGTCTTGCCAGATAACGCCGCCTTCGGGCGGCGTTTTTATTGCCTCAAACCAGCCACGGCCCCTCAGGGCTCTTTGCCGCCAAGGCGCTGCCCCGTGGCCGATCCATACCAGGTATAATTGGCGCAAAACAGCGTCGGCGTATTCTGCCGCGCAGCCCTGGAACTACTTAATCCCCATACCGAGTACGCCATGCTTTACACCCCCGACACCATTGCCGCCATTGCCACAGCCCCAGGCCGGGGTGGTGTAGGCGTTATTCGTATTTCCGGCCGCCACTTAGGCGATATCGCAGAAAAGCTGACCGGCAAGACTTTACAGCCGCGCTATGCCCATTTTGCCCGCTTTAAAGCCGGCGATGGCAGCGTGCTGGATGAAGGGATTGTGCTGTATTTTCCCGGCCCCAATTCCTTTACCGGCGAAGATGTGATTGAGCTGCAAGGCCATGGCGGGCCGGTGGTGATGCAAATGCTGCTGTCCCGCTGCATTGAGCTGGGAGCACGCTTTGCCGAAGCCGGAGAATTCAGTAAACGGGCCTTTTTTAACGGCAAAATGGATCTGGCTCAGGCCGAAGCCGTGGCCGATCTGATCGATGCCCAATCCACCGCCGCGGCAAAATCCGCGCTTAAATCTCTGGATGGGGCCTTTTCGCGCGAAATTAATATTCTGGTCGATGAGCTGATTACCCTGCGGATGCTGGTGGAAGCCACGCTGGATTTCCCGGAAGAAGATATTGATTTTCTGGAAGCCGCCAATGCCCGTGGCAAATTACTGGAGCTGCAAAGCCAGCTGCAACGGGTGCTGGGCACGGCCACCCAGGGCAAATTGCTGCGGGAAGGCTTTCATGTGGTCTTAATTGGCCAGCCTAATGTGGGTAAAAGTAGTCTGCTTAATGCGCTGGCCGGGGAAGAAGTGGCCATTGTTACCGCCATTGCCGGCACCACCCGGGATACCGTGCGCGAGCTGATCCAGCTGGATGGCATTCCAGCCCATATTATCGACACCGCAGGTTTACGCAGCACCACCGATACCGTGGAGCAGATTGGTATTGAGCGTACCTGGGCCGCCATTGCCAAGGCCGAACTGGCCCTGCTGCTGATCGACAGCCGTGAAGGCATTACCGCAGAAGATCAGGCGATTCTGGATCAGCTGCCAGCCGGCCTGCCGGTGCTGCGTGTATTTAATAAAATCGATCTGACGGGCGATGCCCCGGGCTGCGTGGCCGACAATGAAATCCATGTCTCTGCCAAGGCCGGCATTGGCCTGCCCGAATTGCGCAGTAAATTACTGACGCTGATTGGCTGGCATGGCAATGACGATAGCGTCTTTATCGCCCGCGAGCGCCATCTGCATGCCATTCGCCGCGCCCAGAGCCATCTGGCCACGGCCGAGATCGCCTATCTGCAAATTGAGCTGTTCGCCGAAGAACTGCGGCTGGCCCAGAATGCACTGAGCGAAATCACCGGCCAGTTTACTTCGGACGATTTACTGGGCGTTATTTTCAGCCGGTTTTGCATTGGCAAATAAAAAGTTCATAAACAGCCTCTAAACTCAGCGTTTCTGCGGGCTTTTAACCAAGGTCCTGTGATCGGTAATTAAAGGAGATGATCGTGACTACTGTCTTAGCTGATGAATTGCCTGTTAAACGATTTTTTGAATTAATTAATCTGGGAAACAGTACCGCCGCAGAAGCGCAAAACATTGCATTTGAAGATGAAATTGCGGATTTAGGCGAAACCGATGAAACCGGCGATGAATCGGATGATGAATCTGAAATCATCTGGGTGATTAAAGATGTCATCGATTGGGAATCCGGCTTTTTTGTGGACTGGAAAGATGCCGAATCTTTTATTTCCAGCATAGAAACGCTGGCCGACCGGGTGGATATCTCGCTCGACTGGGGCGTGGATGATACCGACGACGATGATTTCTTAGAAAAAACCAGCGTGCCGGATCTGATGGTCAGTGCATTTGAGCAATTACAGACGCATGGCTATACGCTGTGGAACTGGGATACCGCCGCCGATTGCTATGGCGGCTGGATAACCCGAAGCACCGACGATGAAGAAATGCTCAATATTGCAGAAGCACTGGGCATCAAAATCAGAACGGCCGATATTCCGTTCTGATTCTGGCAGCAGCCGGCGGAAGGGCTGCCCTTCCGCCTGTCCCTCTTATAGAGCGGCGGCCAGTGCCGTGCCGGAGCGCCAGGCTCCCTGAACCTTACCCCCTGCCAGCCAGTCACCGGCCAGAGCCAGACCATCCGCACTGATGGCATAAGGCAGAGCCGCTTCAGGCTGGGCGCAGCTGGCAAAACGCCAGCGATGCGCACTCATTTGTAACAGCTTAAACACCGGCAGCGAGCTGACCGGCATATCATGAAACAGATCCCCAAAGGCACGGGTCAGCATGGCGCAGGCTTTATCCGGGGTTAAATCCAGATTCTGACGCGACCACTCCACCGAAGCATGGGCCACCCAGTTTTCTTCACTGCCTCGACCCGGTTTGCTGGTATTTCTTGCCAGCCAGCTGAAAGGCCCTTGGTTAATAAACAGCCCATCAAAAGGCAGATCCATTGGCCGGGCCGAATGAATTAACAGCGACCAGCAAGGCTCGGTCTGATAAGAGGCCGCCAGTGCAGCCAGCGGATGCTCAGCCGGTAACAGCGGAACCGCCTGCTCCGGCGGCGTGGTCAGCACCACTTGAGCGGCCTGCCAGCTTTGCCCGCCGGCCACCACTTGCCAGCCCCCGCCCTCGGCGGGTGTAATCGCATCGCTGGTGATTTCAAATAAAATCTCCAGCCCTTCTGCCAGAGCATGCAAAGGCGCATTCATGGCCGGTACCCCAACCCAGCGCTGCACCGGGGAAGACGGGATTAAGCGCTGGCCATTCCAGGATTGCACCTTACCCTGCCACTGGGCCACACAACCCGCCTGCTGCCAGAGGGCAATCTGAGCCATAAAGTCCTGGTCAGTGGCGGTGAAATACTGCGCACCATGATCCCACGCTCCTTTTTCGGTACGGCGGCAAGCCATCCGCCCGCCCAAACCCCGGGCTTTTTCCAGTACCAACACCTTTTTTCCGGCATCCTGCAAACGCCGTGCACAGCTTAAACCTGCCAGACCTGCGCCAAGGATCAGGACATCGTAATGGGAAGACATGATTTCTCTCTTAAATAATGGGCCGGGCCGGCTCTGGCAAAGCAGAGGCATCAACCCGTCGATAAGCGAATCTTACCAGCCAGACCCGCCGCTTTACCGGCCGGATCATAAATAGCCACAGCAGTGCCGCAGATTCTGCCGGCCGGACTGGCCATTTTGTACATTTAAGACACAAGAAGCCGGTGATACTTGCTTCTCAGCTTACCAACTTCTGGTTAGACTCTTGCATAGAAGCTAAGCATAAGAAGATGCAGCAGCAGGCTGCACCCACCATAGAGATCACCTCGATGACGTTGTTTAAATTACTGGCAGGTTTTGTCCGCCGCTATTGGCACGCCTATATTCTGGCGGCTCTGATGCTGTTGGCCGTAGCCGTTCTGACGGTATGGATTCCACGCAAGGTAGGCCAGCTGATTGATGGCTTAGTCAGTCACTCGCTGACCAGCGATTTATTGCTGTGGCAGCTGGCAGAGCTGATTGTGATGGGCTTAATTATCTATTTCCTGCGGGTAGGCTGGCGCTTGCAGCTGTTTACTGCCGCCTATCGGCTGGGTATTGAGCTGCGGGTGCAGCTGTATCAAAAACTCAGCGCCCAGGGCCCGGCGTTTTATCACCGTCAGCGTACCGGTGATTTAATGGCACGCGGCACCAATGATATTGATGCGGTTGAAATGGCCGCAGGTGAAGCCATGCTGGCCGGCTTTGATGGCTCCATGACGCTGATTCTGGTGCTGGCCATGATGACGCTCGGCATCGACTGGCGTCTGGCCGCTGTAGCCCTGCTGCCC
>JBOFGM010000148.1:0-2605 GCA_051649105.1 Iodobacter sp.
AATGCTATACAGGGTGTCGCCGGCTTTAACTTCATATTGCGAGCCATTACTGACAGAGGTGGTGCCACAGGCACCAAGCAGTAAGGTCAGCAGCAACAGGGCGCTGCGTAAGGGAGTGGCGTAGATAGGCATGGGCTGATTTTAACACCGTACTCCGTGGCCGCGATTCCTCGGGTATTTTTGACAAAAAAAAGGCGACCCGGTAAGGAATCGCCTTTTTTGCTGATTAAGCTTACAGCTTGGCTTCAACCCATGCTGGTAAGCTTTGCAGGGCAGCCGCCAGATTTTCTGGCTCGGTGCCACCCGCTTGCGCCATATCAGGGCGTCCGCCGCCTTTGCCACCCACTTGCTGAGCCACAAAGTTCACCAGCTCACCCGCTTTTACTTTGCCGGTTAAATCAGTGCTGACGCGGGCAATCAGGCTGACCTTGCCTTCTGAAACGCTGGCCAGCAACGAAATGCCGCTTTGTAAACGATCCATCAGCTTATTGCTCATTTCACGTAATACGACTGCATCGACGCCTTCCACCACACTGGCCATACATTTCACATCTTTAATGGTGCGCAGGCCGGCACCCAGCAGGGTGTCGAGCTGGGCAAAGGCCATCTGGCCTTTGATGACCTGGATGTCTTTTTGTGCCGATTTAAGCTCAGCCTGCATTTTTTCCAGCTTGCCCAATAACTCACCCGGATGCGCTTGCACGAGAGATGAGGCCGCTTTCAGTTCGCTGTCCTGTGCTTGTACTAACGCCAGAGCCGCTTCGCCGGTAATGGCTTCAATCCGTCGGGTCCCGGCAGCAACACCTGCTTCACTGACAATTTTAAACAGCCCGATGTCGCCGGTACGGCCAACGTGGGTGCCGCCGCAAAGTTCGGTAGAAAACTCGCCCATTTGCAGAACGCGGACTTCATCGCCATATTTTTCGCCAAACAGCGCCATGGCACCGGCGGCAATCGCATCATCAAAGCTCATTTCTGCCGCAGAAACGGCATCGTTTTGCATGATTTCCTGATTCACCAGGCGTTCAACCTGTGCAATTTCGGCTGCAGTCACGGGTTTAGGGTGGCTGAAGTCGAAACGGGTGCGCTCAAAGCTCACCAGCGAGCCTTTTTGCTCCACATGGGTGCCCAGAACAGTACGCAATGCGGCATGTAATAAGTGCGTGGCACTGTGATTGCGCTGGCTGGACTGACGTTTTTTCAGGTCAATACTGGCTGTGACGCTGTCGCCCACATTCAGGCTGCCATTACTTAAGCTGCCCTGATGGCCAAAGACATCGGATTTGATTTTTTGCGTGTCGCTGACATCAAACAAAATATCCCCGGCACGGATCTGGCCGGCATCGCCTGCCTGCCCGCCTGATTCGGCATAAAACGGGGTGTGATCCAGCACAACCACGCCGGATTCGCCGGCATTTAAGGTTTGAACCTGATCGCGCCCGCGGTAGAGCGCCAGCACCCTGGCTTCACGGGTGCTTTCGGTATAGCCATGGAAACAGCTGGCTTCGCCTTCATATTCAAGACCGGCGACCGCTTTGAAATTACCTGCCGCTTTAGACTGGGCACGCTGGGTATTGAGCGCCGCTTCAAAGCCTTCCATATCCACGCTGACATTGCGCTCGCGGCAAACGTCAGCGGTTAAATCAACCGGAAAGCCAAAGGTGTCCGATAATTTAAAGGCGGTAGCGCCATCCAATACGGTTTTCCCACCCGCCAGGGCGGATTCCAGCAGCGCCATGCCATGTTCCAGCGTTTTGGCAAACAGCACTTCTTCGTATTTCAATGTGTCTTCAATCTGCGCCTGCTTTTGCACCAGTTCAGGATAGGCTTCGCCCATTTCGCTGATTAAAGCCGGTACTAAAGTGTAGAAAAACGCGCTCTTCTGACCCAGTTTGTAGCCATGACGCACTGCGCGGCGAATAATACGGCGCAATACATAACCGCGGCCTTCATTGCTTGGCAAGACGCCATCGGCAATCAGGAAAGAACAGGCGCGGATATGGTCTGCAATCACTTTCAGTGACGGCGTTTCCTGGTTATAAGGAACGCCGGTGGCTTTGGCCGCCGCTTGCAGCAGGGTAACAAACAGATCGATTTCGTAATTGGTATGTACTTTTTGCAGCAGAGCCGACAAACGCTCCAGCCCCATGCCGGTATCGACCGATGGTTTTGGCAGCGGATGCATCACGCCTTCGGCGTCGCGGTTGAACTGCATAAAGACGTTATTCCAGATTTCCACAAAACGGTCGCCGTCTTCATCCGGGCTGCCCGGCGGGCCACCCCAGATATGATCGCCGTGATCATAGAAAATCTCGGTACAAGGGCCGCAAGGACCGGTGTCGCCCATCGCCCAGAAGTTATCCGAGGCAAAGGCTGCGCCTTTATTGTCGCCAATACGGATGATTTTTTCGGCGGGCAGGCCAATTTGCTGATTCCAGATTTCAAACGCTTCTTCGTCCGAAGCGTAAACGGTCACCATCAGTTTTTCTTTAGGGATAGCCAGCCACTCAGGGCCGGTCAGAAATTCCCAGGCGAAATGGATGGCATCGCGCTTGAAATAATCACCAAAGCTGAAGTTACCCAGCATTTCAAAGAAAGTGTGGTG